>NZ_JBATXN010000255.1:0-4322 GCF_049673265.1 Mycobacterium sp.
GTCTGATAGGACTGCTGGCCAGTCAACTCCGCGGTCAACTAGTCGATTCCTCTCCGCTCGCGAACTCGGGCTCGAGTTGATATTTGATAAAATCTGGTGTTGTCTGGATCACACTATGGTCTGGGCGGCGCGAAGACAACCCCGGTGACTTCCCTGCGTGCGCCCGTCACTGCGCGGCTTTCCGCGCAACGGCAGCCGCGGCTTCCACTTCGCCGCGCTCAGCTGTCCGACGAGGTGGCAGGCCATCTGCGGGCCGCGATCATGTCCGGCGCGCTGCGACCGGGGACGTTCGTCCGGCTCGACGAGACCGCGGCGAAACTCGGCGTCAGCGTCACGCCGGTGCGCGAGGCTTTGCTGAAATTGCGCGGCGAGGGCATGGTGCAACTCGAGCCGCATCGCGGACACGTCGTGCTGCCACTGACCCGCCAGGACATCGAGGACATCTTCTGGCTGCAGGCGACCATCGCCAAGGAACTTGCCGCCACCGCGGCCGAGCACATCACCGATGCCGAGATCGACGATCTCGAGCGCATCACCGAGGCGCTGGCCGCGGCCGTCGCCGCCGCGGACACCGAGACGATCGCGGCCACCGAATTCGCGTTTCACCGCGCCTTCAACCACGCGACCGGGCGAATCAAACTGGCGTGGTTCCTGCTGCATGTCGCCCGCTATATGCCGTTGATGGTCTACGCCGCCGATCCGGGTTGGGGCGCGGCCGCGGTCGATAACCATCGCAAGGTGATCGCCGCGCTGCGCCGCCGCGACACTGCCGCGGTAGTCGAGCACACCCACTGGCAGTTCACCGACGGCGCGCGGCGGCTCACCGAAACGCTGGACCACAGCGGCATCTGGGGTTAGGCCAATTCTTCGGCGCGCCGCTTCAGGTTTTCGGCGAGGTAGTCCAAGACGTTGTCCGCCAGTTTTTTGACCATTGGTGCGGGCACCGGCATCGTGGGCTCGACATCCATGTCCACCGTCAGCAGCGACGTCGCACCCATCTCCACGACGCTGAACAGCTGGTCCTGCTTTTTGAACAGATTGCCCTGCTGCATCACGGTCTGAATTTGATTCGGGCCCGGGTAGTAGACCGCTTGGATCAAGGTGTCTTCGATGCCTTGATACGCAGCATCGAGACGTAACTGACTGGCGCGTCCGTCGTCGTAGCGGGCCAGCACCCAGAGGCCTTTTATCTCTTGGTTCCACTGCGGGTAGGACTCGAAGTCGGCGACGATGGCCAGGATCTTGGCCGCGTCGGCGGCGACCTCGACGGTCTTGCTCACAAACGGCATTGGCCGACTATAACGACGCAGCTAGCTCACGCTGGCCGTGGACAGCAGTGCGCGGATGGCGTCCGGAATCGGTACCGGCCGACGGCTGGTGCGGTCGATGTAGACGTGCACCCAGTGCCCGAGCGCGGCGATCTTCTGCTCCGCTGGGTTTTCTGCGGCGTCGGGTTCTTCCGCCGCCCGGAAGATGCCGAGCCGATAGGTGACGCTGCTGCGACCCAACCTGGTGACTGCCACGCCGACGACAAGCCGCTGCGGAAAGTGCAGTTCGGAGAAGTAGCGGCAACCCGATTCGGCGACGATGCCTTGCGCCGCGATGGTGACCGGATCGATTGCGACGTTCGTGTTGATCCAGCCGTTGATCGCGGTGTCGAAAAGCTGGTAGTAGACCGCGTTGTTCAGGTGCCCGAACATGTCGTTGTCGGCCCAACGGGTCAGCACCGGCCAGAGCACCGGAAAGTCACGGCTGGTGAGCGCGTCCGAGTCGGGCGGACCCGCAGAAAACGGCGTCATGGTTGTATTCGACCATGCTGAAAATCCGGGGCGCCGTGCTGGAGCACATCGGATCGCCCCGGCCGTATGCCGATTCCCAACCCATCAGTGTCACTGAGATCGAGCTGGCCCCACCGGGCCCCGAGGAACTGCAGGTGCGCATCGAGGCCGCCGGCGTGTGCCACTCCGACTTGTCGGTGGTCGACGGCAACCGGGTGCGGCCGACGCCGATGCTGCTCGGCCATGAGGCGGCCGGCATCGTCGAGCAGGTTGGCGACAGCGTGACCGACCTGGCCGAAGGCCAGCGCGTCGTGATGACGTTCCTGCCGCGATGTGGGCACTGCGCGGCGTGCGCCACCGATGGGCTGACGCCGTGTGAACCGGGCAGCGCCGCGAACAACGCCGGGACCTTGCTTGGCGGTGGAATGCGGCTGAGCCGCGGCGGCGTAGGCGTCTACCACCATTTGGGGGTGTCGGGCTTCGCCACGCACGCCGTCGTACACCGCGACAGCGTCGTCCCGGTGCCAGACGATGTTCCGCCGCCGGTCGCGGCGCTACTCGGCTGCGCGGTGCTCACCGGCGGCGGCGCTGTGCTCAATGTCGGCAAGCCACAACCCGGTCAGACGGTGGCCGTCGTCGGTATCGGCGGTGTCGGTATGGCGGCGGTGCTGACCGCGTTGGCCCATCCGGATGTTCGCGTGATCGCGGTCGACCAGCTGGCCGAAAAGCTGGCGACTGCTTCGCGTTTCGGCGCGCACGAGGTCTATACGCCGCAGGCGGCCGTCGACGACGGTGTCAAAGCGCCCATCGTCATCGAGGCGGTGGGTCACCCGGCCGCGCTGCAGACCGCGATCGACCTGACAGCCCCCGGGGGGCGGACCATCACTGTCGGGCTGCCGCGGCCGGATGCCCGGATCAGCTTGTCGCCGTTAGGTTTTGTGGCGCAGGGCCGATCGCTGATCGGCAGCTACCTCGGATCTGCGGTACCGGCACGCGACATTCCGCGGTTCGTCGAGCTCTGGCGGTCCGGCCGGCTGCCGGTGGAGTCGTTGGTGTCCTCCACGGTCGAGCTGGACGACATCAACGCGGCGATGGATCACCTGGCCGACGGAACCGCCCTGCGCCAGTTGATCAGCTTCGGCTAGACCTGCCGAGCAGACGCAAAGGCCCCTCACGCCTCGGCGTGTCGGGGCCTTTTGCGTCTGCTCGGCCTACGCCCGGTGGAAGGCGCGTCGCAGCGCCCGACCCTGCAGGCTGAACAGCTGCTCGGCGACCTCCCAGTCGGGCAGCAGCGAGTCAAAGCCATGGCAGGTGCCGGGAAAGACGTGCAGTTCGGTGGCCACCCCGGCCCGCAGCAGCCGCTGGGCATGGTCGAGTGCCTCGTCGCGAAGCGGATCGATCTCCGCGCAGGTGATGAATGCCGGTGCCAGACGGGACAATTGGCTGCGCCGGGCAGGCACCGCATCCGCCGACGGCGCTGTCGACCCCAGATAGTGCCACCACATCTGCTCGCAGGCGGGGCCGTCGAACGCCGGTGTGGCGGTGAACTCGGCCTTCGATCGGGTGGCCCGGTCGTCGAGCACGGGCTGATGTAGCAGCTGAAAGACGATCGGAGGCAACAATCCGTCTGCGCAACGGTGCGCCAGGCATGCCGCCAGCGCGCCACCGGCGCTGCTGCCGGCGACCGCGATGCGTGATACGTCGACATCGAGTTCATCGGCGTTGGCCCACACCCAATTCAGCACGGTGATCGCGTCGTCGAGTGCTGCCGGGTACGGGTGCTCCGGCGCCAGCCGGTAATCCAGGGACACCACCGAGCAGCGTCCGCGGCGGGCTAGTTCCACACATTGACGGTGATCGGTATCCAGGTTGCCCAGCACGAATGCGCCTGCATGGCAATAGATCACGGTCGGCGACGGCGCCGGTCCGCCGCGATAGATGCGTACCCGCACCGGATGGGATTCGGCGGGCACGACGTGCTCGTGAATCGAAACGCCTGCGGTGTCGGCGCCGGCGACGGCGTCCCGACGACGCTCATCGAGGGAAGCGCGGATCAATCCGATCGTTGGCAAGTCCGTCAGGTCGGTGCGCGTCGTCGCAACGGCGCGCAGGACGGGATCGAGTCGCTCGTTCATCGGCCGTGCCGGGCCGACAGCGCCGTCTTCTGGTCCACCGACGCTGGCGCAAACGTGAACTCAGCGGAGTCGAATCGGCGGGTCATCCACCAGAACGCCCTTGCGCTGCGCGGCCATTGCGTTACCACCCGCCCGTTGGCAGCGCGAAAGTAGTTGCTGCACTGGGTGGTCCACACGGTGCCCTGCATCCACTGGTCGATCTTGGCGATGAAGTCCGCCATCGCCGACGGGCGCACCGCCACATACGGCTTGCCTTTGCGCCGCAGATATCGCAGTGCCCGAACGATGTAGCGCGCCTGCGCTTCGAGCACGAAGATCACGCTGTTGGAGCCCACGTTGGTGTTGGGTCCATACAGCATGAAGAAGTTCGGAAACCCGGGTACGGCCATGCCCAGATACGCATGTGCCC
>NZ_JBATXN010000256.1:0-7668 GCF_049673265.1 Mycobacterium sp.
AGCCATGGGAGAGTCACACCACACGATTAGCCCATCGTCGGCTGAGATCATCGGTAGCCGTCGTCAGCGCCCGCGGCCACATCGATGCATCCAACGCTGACACTCTGACCGAGTACACCATGGGGCATCTGACGGGTTGCCGCGGACTGATCGTTGATCTGCGCGGCCTGGATTTCTTTGGAACCGAGGGTTTCACGGCGCTGCACAGGGTCTCCGTCTGCTGCGCGCACCCTGGCATAGGCTGGGCAGTAGTACCTGGTGACGCAGTCTCCCGGGTGCTACGGATCGGCGACCCGCAGGGTTTGCTACCCGCCGCCAGCACCGTCGAGGCAGCAATGACGATCGTCCAAGGCCAGCCTCACCCGACAGGTCCGGCAAGAACAGCGGGCCTTGACAGAAGCGATCGCCAAGCTCGATTGTCCTGCGTTGTCGGCGGTTGACCCTGGGTTCAAAATGTCGAGGCCGGGTCGACCCTGACGTTAATGTGTTGCGAGGGTTGGTCGCTCGCGCGACAACGCTGCTGCTGCCCGATGACAACCTTAAACTGCTCAATCCGCTGTGGTTTGTGCGGGAACTGCGTGGCCGGGCTCAATGCGCGGTAGCCGCTCATCGGGTGTACCGTCAATAAGGTTGGGAACCCAGCCAGTCCGGGATGAAGTCAGCCGTCCGCCGCTGATCTCGCAGAGCAGCAGCTCGCGCCGGACAACGTCGGTGACGACCTTCCGTTGGGATCACCTTGAGCGCTCCATCTACCGTTGAAACATCGAACGGCCCTCTTGTCGGGCAATACCCTTGCGGCCCCGCGAGTTTCGGTATTCTCAGTACGTATCCACCGACACGGTGCGGGCTTGCGACATTCAGTGCGGCCTTGTCGGAAGGGTTGTGCGCGAACGGCTCCGACGTCAGCGTCGTGCGGGTGGCCGACGGGTCGTTATCTTCTGACGCTCGGGTGATCGGAGAGCTGGTCAACGGTTCCCCGACATCCGTAGCTGCAGCCTCCGGTTTGCTGAACGAGAGCGACATCGCGGTAATCCAGCATGAGTACGGCATCTATGGCGGTCTCGACGGAGACGAGGTGGTGGACATCGTCGGCGGGCTGCACATCCCGTCGATCGTGGTCGCTCACACGGTCCTCAAAGAGCCGACCCCGCATCAGCGTTGGGTGCTCGAGGCGATCGCGGCGATGGCGGCTCAGGTGGTTGTTATGTCGGAGGCGGCCAGTCAACGTCTGTGTCTCGGCTTCGACGTCGATCCCCGCAAAGTCACCACGATCTCGCACGGTGCGACCGTCCCGAGGCGGCTCGCCCCGCCGGCGCGGTCAGACAGGCCGACGTTGTTGACATGGGGCCTTCTAGGTCCGGGAAAAGGCATCGAGCGGGTCATCGACGCGATGGGTTCGCTGCACGACCTCCCCGTCCGGCCGCGCTACCTGATTGCCGGCCGGACGCACCCAAAGGTTCTCGCAGCCGATGGCGAGGCATACCGTAACGCCCGTGCCGAACAGGCGCGGCTCAGCGGCGTAGCGGACTCAGTCTCCTTCGACGCCAGCTACCGCGACGTGTCATCGCTGACGGCGCTGGTTCAGTCGTCGGCCGTGGTCGTCCTGCCATACGACTCTACGGATCAGGTCACTTCCGGTGTTCTGGTCGACGCCATCGCGAGCGGGCGGCCGGTCGTCGCCACCGCCTTTCCGCATGCCGTCGAACTCCTCGCCAGCGGCGCGGGCATCGTCGTCGGCCACGACGACCCGGATGCGCTGGCGTCAGCGCTGCTCCGGGTCCTGACCCAGCCGCACCTCGCCGCGACGATGGCCGCCGAGGCCGCGCGATTGGCCCCACGGATGGCGTGGCCGATCGTGGCGAATGCCTATCTGGATCTGGCGCACCACCTTCTCGGTGAGCGTCGGGCGTTGGTATGACCGCCACCGTGTCGGACCTGAGTTTCGACCACCTGTTGCATTTGACCGACCGTCGCGGCACGTTCGAGCATGCCTGTTTCGCTCAACCCCGGCCCGAGCACGGCTACTGCACCGACGACATGGCCAGGGTTCTCGTCGTCGCCACTCGAGAGCCCAACTCTGGTGGGGAAGTCAACAGGCTTGCGCGCCTGGCCATACAGTTCCTGAACGATGCGCAGTCCTATGCCGGTGCTTGCCGAAACCGGATGGACAGCAAGGGCCGTTGGGAGGATGAGCCCTCCCTGAAGGACTGCTGGGGGCGCTGCATCTGGGGACTGGGAACTGCCGCTGCGCATAGTGACGTCTCTCTGGTTCGCCAGTTGGCCGTCATTCAGTTTGAACGGTCCGCGAAGGTGCGATCGCCGTGGCCTCGAGCAATGGCGTTCGCGGCGTTGGGTGCTGCCGAACTCCTCTCCGTCGACCCCGGGCAACCGGCGGCACGCACACTCCTCGCCGACTACGCCGAGACCGTGGCCAAACCCAACGGCGACGCGTCCTGGCCATGGCCTGAGCCGCGACTCACCTACGCGAATGCGGTTCTCCCCGAGGCGATGATCGCCGCGGGCGTTGCGCTCGACGATTCCACTTTGCGGTACCAGGGTTTGGATCTGTTGGGTTGGCTGGTCGAATACGAAACGGCAGCGGGGCACCTCTCACCCACTCCCGCTGCGGGCAGAGGGCCGGACGACCTTCGGCCCGCGTTCGATCAGCAGCCGATCGAGGTGTCCACCCTCGCCGACGCGTGCGCGCGGGCCGCTGCCATCGACACCGGGTCGACCTGGCCCGACGGGGTTCGGGCCGCTGCGGCCTGGTTCATGGGTGACAACGACGCGCTACAGCTCATGTGGGACCCGGAGACCGGCGGCGGATTCGACGGCCTGCAAGCCGATGGTGTGAACCAAAACCAGGGCGCGGAGTCGACTCTGGCAGTGCTCTCGACGATGCAGCACGCTCGGCGCTTCTCGACTGTGCGGCAATGACTTCCGTGGATGCTGGGCTCGTCACGCGCAGCCCCCAGCGGCTTGAGGCCGACCCGTCGCGAGTCATTACCCGACTCTTTGTGCCTGGCCAGGAGGGTTTCGAGTACCAGGAGTCCCGCGCGGGGGCGGTGCTGGCGCGTATCTTGGCCCTGGACGAGGGGCAGGTGCGCTCTTCGCTAGACGATCTCGTCATCCGCTTCAACGGGCGCCACCGCGATCTTGCTGGCACCTTCCGCCGGCACGCCAGGGAACTCGCCGACCGTCTCGATCCCGACTTGGACCTCTCCGAGGCACGAAAGTTGTTGCTGGGCGCGACGTTCACCAGCGAATACGCCATTGAAGGTGCGGCGTTGTGCAACCCCAGCATCGTGGCCCACCCCGACCAGGCTGGGACAGTCGCAGGCAGCCTGCGATTCGTGATGAGCGTCCGGGGCATTGGCGAGGGGCACCGTTCGTCAATCGGGTTCAGGACCGGCGTCATCGACGCAGCCGGCGGCATCACGATCGACGACCCGGCTCCGTTCGCCACGGTGGGAGCGGCGGAGCCGGCTTTGCTCGACGCAGCCGTCTTCCGCAGTGAACTCGCCCGAGTCGACGACGCCGGAGAGGCGGCCGACTATGTCCTCGATCGACTCGGCGAGCGCTTTACCCAAACTGCACTGAATCAACAGTTCGCAAGACTCCAGGCTTCTCTGAGCACCCGCAGGCACGCAAGGGAGACGATGTCCTTACTCCGCGGCATCGCCGAACGGACATACGCCATCGAATTCTCTGACCACACAACACTTTCCGAACGGGTACTGTCGCCCTTGATGGGCGCAGAGCAGGCCGGCATGGAGGATGCACGCTTCGTCCGTTTCATCGACGACGATGGCGCCATCACTTTCTATGCCACTTACACGGCCTACAGCGGGTCCCAGATCAGCCAGCAGCTCCTGGAGACCACAGATTTCCAGTCCTTCACCTCCGCACCGATCGTCGGACGCGCCGCTGCCAACAAGGGTCTGGCGCTGTTTCCTCGCCGGATTGGCGGTCGCTTCGCCGCCATGTCGAGATCAGATCGCGAATCGAATACCGTTGCCTACTCTGATGATCTGTCCGTTTGGCCGAGTGCGCTTCCGTGCCAGAGCCCGACCCGAGCCTGGGAGGTGTTGCAACTCGGGAACTGCGGCTCGCCCATCGAAACCGACGCCGGGTGGCTGGTGCTGACCCACGGCGTCGGTCCGATGCGCACCTACAGCATCGGGGCGATTCTGCTTGATCTCGCCGATCCGACACGGATTCTTAGTCAGCTACCGCAACCGCTACTGAGCCCCGCTACTGATGAGCAGGACGGCTACGTGCCCAATGTTGTCTACTCCTGCGGCGCACTGGTCCACGCCGACACCCTGGTGTTGCCGTACGGCATTAGTGACGCCGCCATCGGTATTGCCACAGTGCGGCTACCCGAACTCCTTGCAGCTCTGAGCCGCTGAGATTCGAGACATTCAAATTGTGCCTCCGCGCGCCTACGACGTAGGCCAGCAATGCCGACAGGCTCCCTTGTAGGGTGTTTGATTGCAGATCTACTGGAAACCGGCCACCGGAAGAGTCCATCTGAAATTGTCGCCGGGATCAATGTGTTTCCGTCTGTTCCAGGGGAATCGGATTCGACGACTCCGGGACGACGACACGCTGAGGACGAACCCCAACGATGTAGGTCTACGGCTCAGCCGGGATCACGACGCGGCGCAACGCGTGAACTTTCCAGCCCCGCCCGACGTGTTCTGGACAGAGGAGGCGGTAACGGTGCGCAATTCAGACCGAGCGTGGGTGACACTGGCCGGTGGTGTGGCAGCCTACGACCTGATCGCCACCGATGACGAGCAGCTGACCAACGCGGCCCGCCGGTACTTCAAGTCGCAGCCGCTTGCCACCGCGTCGATGATCCTGGTGACCGCCCTGCATCTGCTCGGTGGCATACCGCCGTGGTGCGACCCGATCACGCTGACGTTCGCCGCGTATCGACGGCTGCTGCGGCAATTCTGGCTTCGCCCAAAAGTAGAACAGCGGGTCAGCCTGGTGGCTGCGACGGTCGTTCGCAAGTTTGCCGCGTGAAGCGTGGTAGCTGGCTCTGGTTGAAGTGCGAGCGGGGATTCTGCGAACGCAATGCCTGGGCCAACCAGTTCGGTGGGTGCGGAAACCGAGTTGATGAAGACACTCTACGACGCAAGCGTGCTCGCCCTCGCCACACCATAATTCATCGGCGATAGCCGGACCGCACACCGACTACTGATCGCCGAAGCGATGGCGCAACTAGCCGCCGACATCGCGCGATAGTGCGCCGGTCTTGACATCGCCGAAGGCGCCATGAAGTCACGGCTGCACTATGCCGTGCGGGCCATGCGACTGACAAGCAAGAACCCAGAATTACGAAATGCAAGACGTGCCAGGGGCAGATGGGAGTTATACGACGATGCCGCTATGGCAGCCCGGAACGCCGCGTGGCGGTGATCTATCCGGGCATGGCCAGTACGCGATGTGGGATGCCGCATACGTGCTGGGATCACTGTCGTCCGTCGAACGGCGGGAATTTGAAGCGCACATAGCCGACTGCCCGTTGTGCCGCAGCGCCGTTGGCGAGCTTATCGGCATGCCCCCTCTCCTGTCGCAGCTGGATCGCGACGAGTTGGCGGTCGACAATGGCAGTGGCGTAGTACCGTTGCCGCCTGACGAGTTGCTGCCGTCGCTGATGGCCAAAGTGAGCTGGCGGCGGCGCTGGTCCCGCATCGTGACTTGGACGGCTGGGGCCGCCGCAGCCGCGGTGCTGGCAATCGGTGTACTTGTCGGCGTTGCAGGTCATTACCCGACATCCGTGCCCACCCCGCCGCAGGCCAGCGTCTCGGTTCAGCCGATGGCGCAGGTCGGTACCAACAGGCTGGCCTCGACGGTCTCGCTTAGCAGCCAACAGTGGGGAACGTTCATCTCGATGAACTGCGTCTGCCTGGCCCCGCTGAACGCCCATCACGACACGCTAGCGATGGTCGTGGTAGGTCGCGACGGTAGCCACACTCGGATGGCAACCTGGGTGGCGAATCCGGGCCATACGGCAACGCCCGCTGGCAGCATTTCGACGCCTGTCGATCAAATTGCCTCTGTGCAAGTGGTTTCCGCCGACGACGGCGAGGTGTTCCTGCAACGTTCGCTGTAGATTCCGCCCCCGAGTAAACCGAAGTCAACCGCAGGTCGTGTTACCGACAAACAAGTTAGGTGAGCAGATGCCCAGGACTCAGCAAGTGGTCGACCATATCGTCGAGCACCTCGCGAGAATCGAGATCGATTACATATTCGGTCGCCCAGTCACCGCGGACATCCTCGACGCGCTGCCCAACGCGACCGATCCATTTGCGCTGTCCCTCAACGAAAACCCGTTCCCGCCGCTGCCAGCGGTGCGCTCGGCACTGATCCGCTCGATCGATGTCGCCAACCGGTATCCGGAGTTCCTGCCCGAACGGCTGCGCCGCTTGATCGCCGGTCACATCGGGGTCTGCGACGAGCAGGTCGTGCTGGGAGCGGGTGTGAGCGGGGTGGTGATGCAGGTCCTGCATGCGGTGACGCGGCCCGGTGATCGGATTGTGTTCAGCGAGCCGACTTTCGATGGATACCCGATTTTCGCGCAGATGGCCCGCCTGACATCGGTCACTGTCCCACTCGACGAGCACGGCCATCATGACCTGGACGCAATGGCCGAGGCGGCGGCGGACGCCAGGGTGGTCGTACTATGCCGACCGCACAACCCGACCGGCACCGTGGAGCCTGTCGCCGACGTGCAGCGATTCCTGCGGCGTGTGCCGGATGACACCGTCGTGCTGCTCGACGAGGCCTACATCGAGTTCGTCGCCCCCCAGCACCGTATCGACGGACCGGACCTGGTCCGGCAGTTCCCGAATGTCATTGTGCTGCGGACGTTCTCCAAGGCCTACGGGCTGGCGGGACTGCGGATCGGGTACGGTTTCGGATCGCCGGAGCTAGCCAGAATATTGTGGAAGATGCAATTGCCGTTTGGCATGGCCATCACCAGCTTGGTCGCGGTGGCGGCGTCCTACGACGCCGAAGACCAGTTGCAACAACGCATTCTGAGAATCACCGGTGAGCGGGACTACCTGTCCCGGCGCCTTCGGGCAATGGGCGTCTACACCACCGACGGGCACGCCAACTTCGTCTACCTGCCGGCCGTCCGGCGACCCTGGCGAGAGGTATTCGACGACACCGGGCTGACGGCCCGCTACTACCCTGACGGCGCTGCCCGGATCACCGTCGGAAGCCGCGCGTCTACCCAAGCCGTGCTGGCCGCAGTGGCAAAGCGGCGGGTTGAGCAAATCGCGTCCTGAGGTGCGGTAAGAAAAGGTGCTGCTGGTCGAATTGGTCGTCCCCAACCACGACCGTGACTTCCCGGGAAAATGGGTGGATTTGGAGATGCTACTCAGCCCAGCGAAGGGCATCGCCGCCCAATACCGAAACCTGCTCAGCCAAGCCGGATTCCAGATGACACGGGTGGTGCAAACCGCTTTTTCCCTCAGCGTGGTCGAGGTCCGAGCGGCGTAACAACCACCTGCAACGGCTCGCCGGGGCTAGACCGTGCTCGCATGCCGACGGGGGCCGAATGTCGATAGTGGCCGTCAGTGTGGTCGTGGTACCAGGTCGTTTCCCCCGGCGCCGGCAGACCGGCCTTCCGCAGTGTGGTCGACAGTG
>NZ_JBATXN010000257.1:0-2364 GCF_049673265.1 Mycobacterium sp.
GTCATTGCCGAGCTGCGCAAGGTCATCTGGCCCAACCGCAAGCAGATGGGGACCTACACCTCGGTGGTACTGGCGTTCCTGGTGTTCATGGTGGCGCTGATCGGCCTGGTCGACCTGGGCCTCGCGAAGCTGGTGCTCATGGTGTTCGGCTGAGGCCGACGCACCCAAAAAGCTGATGTATAGAAGGGACTGAGTAACCGTGACGACCTCCGACGGCGATCTGCCCGCGGGTGACGCGGTCGACATCGCAGCGGCGTTAGAAGAGGTTTCGGTCGAAGCCGAAGCCGACCCGCGGGCGGCTGCCGACGACGCTGCCGTGTCCGTGAACGAGGTTGCGGACGCGGAAGCCGCCGCAGTCGAGGAAGCCGCTGCGGCCGAAGAGCCGGCGCTGGTCGCTGAGCCCGAAGAACCCGAAGAACCCGAAGAGGTCGACCCGGCTGTTGCGCTGAAAGCCGAACTGCGCGCCAAGCCCGGCGACTGGTACGTCATCCACTCCTACGCCGGGTACGAGAACAAGGTCAAAGCCAACCTCGAGACCCGCGTGCAGAACTTGGACGTCGGTGACTACATCTTCCAGGTGGAAGTGCCCACCGAAGAGGTCACCGAGATCAAGAACGGCCAGCGCAAGCAGGTCAACCGCAAGGTGCTGCCCGGCTACATCCTGGTCCGCATGGACCTGACCGACGACTCCTGGTCGGCGGTGCGTAACACCCCGGGTGTCACCGGGTTCGTCGGCGCGACCTCGCGCCCGTCGGCGCTGTCGCTGGACGACGTGGTGAAGTTCCTGCTGCCGCAGGGCGCGGCCAAGAAGCCCGCCAAGGGCGCGGCCAGCACCGCGGCGGCCGAGGTCGGGCTGGAGCGTCCGGTCATCGAGGTCGACTACGCCGTCGGCGAGTCGGTCACCGTGATGGACGGGCCCTTCGCCACGCTGCCGGCCACGATCAACGAGGTCAACGCCGAACAACAGAAACTCAAGGTGCTGGTGTCCATCTTCGGCCGCGAAACACCTGTGGAACTGGGCTTCACCCAGGTCTCGAAGATTTAAGAAAGGACTTCTCACCTCATGGCTCCGAAGAAGAAAGTCGTCGGGCTGATCAAGCTTCAGATCGAAGCCGGGCAGGCTAACCCCGCGCCGCCGGTCGGACCGGCGCTCGGCCAGCACGGCGTCAACATCATGGAGTTCTGCAAGGCATACAACGCCGCCACGGAAAGCCAGCGCGGCAACGTGATTCCGGTGGAGATCACCGTCTATGAGGACCGCAGCTTCACGTTTGCGCTCAAGACACCGCCGGCGGCCAAGCTGTTGCTCAAAGCCGCTGGCGTGGGCAAGGGTTCGGCCGAGCCGCACACGACCAAGGTCGCCAAGGTGACTTGGGACCAGGTCCGCGAAATCGCCGAGACCAAGAAGGCCGACCTCAACGCCAACGACATTGAGGCAGGCGCCAAGATCATCGCCGGGACCGCCCGGTCGATGGGGATCACCGTCGAATAAGACTGCGATACCCAGTGGGAGGGCCAGCTTCGGTCCGCATTTCAACCACACCCCAACCCCAGATTGGATGAACGAATGAGCAAGAACAGCAAGGCATATCGCGCCGCCGCCGAGAAGGTGGATCGCAACAACCTCTACAGCCCGCTGGCAGCGGCCAAGCTGGCCAAGGAGACGTCGTCGACCAAGCAGGACGCCACCGTCGAGGTGGCCATCCGGCTGGGTGTCGACCCGCGCAAAGCCGACCAGATGGTCCGCGGCACGGTCAACCTGCCGCACGGCACCGGTAAGACCGCGCGGGTCGCGGTATTCGCGGTGGGAGACAAGGCCGATGAGGCCACCGCGGCGGGCGCCGACGTAGTCGGCAGCGACGACCTGATCGAGAAGATCCAGGGCGGGTTCTTGGACTTCGACGCCGCGATCGCCACGCCTGACCAGATGGCAAAGGTCGGACGGATCGCCCGAATTCTCGGACCTCGTGGCCTGATGCCCAACCCCAAGACCGGAACCGTCACCCCCGACATCAGCAAGGCCGTGTCGGACATCAAGGGCGGCAAGATCAACTTCCGGATCGACAAGCAGGCCAACCTGCACTTCGTCATCGGCAAGGCATCGTTCGACGAGAAGCAGCTCGCAGAGAACTACGGCGCGGCGCTCGACGAGGTGCTTCGGCACAAGCCGTCGTCGTCAAAAGGCCGCTACCTGAAGAAGATTACGGTCTCGACGACAACCGGCCCGGGCATCCCGGTCGACCCGGCGATCACCCGAAACTTCGGCGACGCGTAATCCGTCGGGCCTCCGCAGCGGGTCACCAACAGTAGAACGCGTGGGCGTCTCTTAGACTCGCCTCATGCCAAGTGCCATGGGGAACGGAG
>NZ_JBATXN010000258.1:0-14329 GCF_049673265.1 Mycobacterium sp.
GCTCCAACTGCCGTGTGTAGGCAAAAGAGATCGATACCAGCAACAACGTCACCGCTAACGCGATCAACGTCAGAAGACCCCAAAAAGCCGTGCCCACTACGCGCTCCTCCACTGCGGCGTCGAACCACCGAAGACCCCTCAAGACGCTACCTCGTCTCGCGCAGCCGGCTAGCGGTGCGGCGGACGCGGACCATTGTTCTCGCAGGTCGCCAGGCTTGAACCGTCGGTCGACGGGTATACCACCGAGGCGTCTCGCCGTACGATCTTGAAACCCAACGCACGGAGGCCAACGCTGATGTCACGCGTCGCGATCGTCACTGGAGCCAGCCGAGGAATCGGTGCCGCGACTGCGCGGGTGCTTGCCGAGCGCGGCTTTCGGGTGGTCGTCAACTATCGATCGAGCGCAGCGGAAGCAGAAGAGGTGGTCGCGGCCGTTACCGCCGCCGACGGTGAGGCGGTGGCGACCAAGGCTGACGTCACCATCGCCGACGATGTCGCCGCGATGGTCGACGACACCGAACAGCGGTGGGGCCAAGTCGATGTGGTGGTGCACAACGCGTTGATTCCTTATGCCATCACCTCGTTTGCCGATCTGACCTGGGAGCAACTCGGCGGCAAGCTGGACCGAGAGCTGCATGCAGCGTTCCTGATTACCAAAGCTGTTGTGGCGGGCATGATTTCCCGTAACTATGGCCGGCTGATCTATATGACCGCCGCACCGTCGCGGCATCCGCGCGCAGGCATGATCAACCTGGGCACCGCCAAGGCGGCTATGAATCAGTTCGTTCGCTATATCGCACTTGAGCTGGCACCGCAAGGAATCACCGCCAACCTCGTCGCGCCGGCAACGGTGCAAGGAACGACGATGAGCCGGCAGCTGACGGGGGAGGAGATGCAACACCTCGGTGCGGCCGCTCCGATGGGGCGACTTGTCACGCCCGTGGAGGTAGCGGAGACGTGCGCATTTCTGGCAAGTGAGGAATCCGGTTTCACCACCGGGCATTATCTCCCGCTCGACGGTGGCCTGACGATGGACTGAAGGAAGGTCTCATCATGCACACGATCGACCTGGCCTATGTCGGCCGCGGTATCCACGAGGAACTGATCGCCCACGTGGCCGATCAAGCGGGCTACTTCGAGGATGAGGGCGTTCACGTCGCGTTGCGGGATGGAACCCGCTGGGACACAACGCGTCTGCGCTCCTGTGCGACGATCGGACTCGGCCGGTCCCTGCTATCACGACTGACCGACGGCATTGAATGGACGGTGCTGAGCGTCAATACTGACCGGCCATTGTTCTGGTTCCTCGGCAACGCCGGCGTGACGTCCATGGCCGACCTCCGCGGGCGCCGGCTTGCCGTACACGCGCCGGACAATCCCCCAGGATGCTTTGCACGCATCGTGCTGCGCCAGCACGGCCTAGACCCCGACCGCGACGTGCAATGTGTCGTGCGACATCCGGGCGACTACCAGATGGACCTGCGACGTCTTCGGGACGGCTCCGTCGACGCCGCCTACGTCGGCAGCACCCTCGGACCCGAGCAGGTCGCCGCCGAAGAGGGCTTCCACGTGTTGGCCTGGGTGGGAGATCACTTCCGAATTCCCACCGTAGGAATCGCGGTAGACCCCACCCACAATCCGATCGACAGCCCGGCGGTGCAGGCGCTGGTGCGGGCCAACCAACGCGCACTGAAATCGCTTGCCGATCAACCCGACCTGGCGGCCCGCTCCATCGCGTCGTTTCTGAACCGGATGACACATCAAGAGGTGCAGCGCTACTACGAGCGCTACATCCGCCCGCACTACACCTCCGACGGCCGAGTGGATCTCGACGTCGGCCGGCATGCGATCGATGCGGTTGCAGCTGAACTAGGAGTCGCGTCAATACCCGCCGATGCCTTCTACGCACCAGCCGAATGAAGGAAACCAAAAGTCACGGCATCAACTGAAAGCCCGAGTATCGAGAACGGCCATTTCGAAGGATGTTCCGCGCGCCGATCAGGTGAGCGACGCGGTGTAAATCTCATCGATGTTCGACTTGAGCTTCTCGTCGAATTCCGCGTCGGTCTGATCGGCAGTCAGCCCTTCGGTCAACGCTCGCGAGAAGCTCGCGATGAGGTGGTGACAGCGAGCCAAGATCGTGCAACTTTCGGCCAGGCTGTAGCCACCGGACAAGGCGACCACCCGCAGCACTCGAGGATGCTCGATCAGAGGCGCGTAGAGATCGTTCTCGTCAGGCAATGTCAGCTTGAGCATGACCTGCCCGTCGCCGTCGAGCCCGTCGAGCTTCGCCCTGAGCGCTGCCACCAGCAGGCTGTCCGCTTCGGCCTTGTCGGGGCATTTGATGCTGACCTCGGGCTCGATGATCGGCATCAACCCGCGCTCAGCGATCGTGTGCGCGTAGTCGAACTGCTGGTCGACGATCGCTTTGATCCCGTCCTGGTCCGCCTCTTGGATGAACGAGCGCATCTTGGTACCGAAAATGCCCTTGTCGACGGCCCGGTCCAGCAACGAGTCGAGCTTGGTCATCGGCTTCATCAGCTGAACGCCGTTTTCGGCGTCAGCAAGCCCCTGGTCGACCTTCACAAACGGCACGATGTGCTTTTGCTTCCACAGAAACGCCGCGGTGTCTTCGCCATTAATGGCGCGGTCCATCGTCTGCTCGAAGAGAATGGTCGCCAATATTTTGTCTCCGGTGAAGCTCGGACTCGACATCAGACGCTCGCGCATCTGGTGAATGAGGTCGAACATCTGCTCGTCGCCGTGGTATGCGTCTTCCGCAATCCCGTAAAGCTTCAAGGCTTTTGGGGTGCTGCCACCGCTTTGGTCCAGCGCAGCGATAAAGCCCCGCCCTGATGCCATCACATTGCGTTGCTCTTCGTTCACTGCCGTCCTTCTTTCCATACCCTGATCCTGGCCCCTAGCATCGCGCAGCGGTACTCCCTGCGGCTACCACTTAGACCAGGCCCATAAACCGTCCCCGGTTTGCTTAGGCGTCGCTGCGGCTACGTTGCGAGCGAGAGAAAGGTGATCCGATGGCGCAGCGCGACCAAGACTCCACCGACGCTTTGCTGCAAGAACTGCTCTGGACCTACGGGCCCTGCGGCCAGGAAGAAGCGGTGCGGGCCGTGTGTGCCCGCGAACTGCGACCCTTCGTCGACGACATGTGGACCGACGACGCCGGAAATTTGATCGGGTACTTTGCTGCGACGCCTAGGGCCGGCCACGAGCCCACCAATCACGACCACCGGCATCGCTTGACATTTGGGCCCAGCGGCGCAACGCGGGTCACGGCGCACATGGACGAACTGACGATGCTGGTCAAGCGGGTCGAATCCGACGGCACGCTGCACCTGACGCAGCTCGGCACCATGTATCCGGGCAACTTCGGGCTCGGTCCAGTTGCGGTGCTCGGCGAGCACCAGACGCTCACCGCGGTGCTCACGCTCGGCTCCGAGCACACCACGATAGAGAGCCCGCGGATCTGGGAAACGAAACCCGACCAGGGCGACCGCGCGCTGGATTGGCAACACGTCTACGTCTTCACCGGTCGGACCCCCGAAGATCTGGCCGCCGCAGGCGTGCATGCCGGCACGCGGGTATGCGTCGACCGCAGCAAGAGAGACCTGGTCCAATTTGGAAATTTCGTCGGCGCCTACTTTCTTGACGACCGCGCCGCGGTGACCGCCCTGTTGCGCGCGGCCCGATTACTGCATGAGCGCCGGGAACGACCCGCCGACGACGTCTACCTGGTGTTCACCACGAACGAAGAGGTCGGCGGGATTGGCGGCTCCTATGCAAGCGCCAGCCTGCCGGGGACGCTCACGCTGGCCCTGGACGTCGGGCCCACCGAGCGGGAGTACGCCACCACCGTCACCGGTGGTCCCATCGTCGGCTACAGCGACGCCCTCTGCGCATATGACAAGGATGTCGCCGATCGGCTGATGCAGATCGCCACCAGGCGCGGCCTGGCGCCGCAGGCGGCGACGCTGGGCGCATTCATGTCTGACGCCTCCCACTCCAAGGCCAGCGGGCTAACACCGCGCGCGGGGCTGCTTTGCCTGCCCACGCTGAGCACGCACGGTTTCGAAGTCACTGCCCGCAACGCCATCGACGATATGGCGACTATCGTCGTCGACTTCCTGCTGAATTAGCCTTCAAACGATGAACTTCGAGGAGTACCGGGCATACGACGCCACCGGGCTGGCGAAGCTGGTCGCCGACATGCAGGTGTCCGCAGCGAGCTGCTGGCGCTGGCGCAGGCTGCCACCAAATCGATTGTGCACTCAGGTATTCCACTGTGCGTTGATGGCGGGGATTCGGCAAAAATCCCGCGCTGGACGCACACTCGACGCCCTGGATTCACACTCGATGGCTTGGGGTGTGCTCGACGCGAACGCTCCAGCCCGAACAGCAAGTCGGGGATGGACGCAGGCTAGGCCGCTGACTTTTCCAGGATGTGAACGCCGCAGGCAGAGCCCAGACCGATCACGTGAGCCAGCCCGACCTTCGCATTCTCGATCTGCCGATCGCCGGCCTCCCCGCGAAGGTGATGGCAGATCTCCCAGATGTTGGCGATACCGGTAGCCGCGATCGGGTGCCCCTTGGACTGCAGCCCGCCCGATACGTTGACCGGGGTGGAACCGTCACGCCAGGTGGCGCCGGAGTTGAAAAAGTCTGCGGCGCCGCCTTCTTCGCACAGCATCAGGTTGTCGTAGTGCACCAGTTCGGCGGTGGCGAAACAGTCGTGCAGCTCGACCAGGTCGAGATCGCTGGGGCCCACGCCTGCCTTCTCATACGCTGTTGCGGCGGCGTTGCGGGTCAGGGTGTTGACGTTCGGCAAGACTTGGCAACCCGCCTCGTACGGGTCGGTGGTAAGCACCGACGCCGCCACTTTCACTGCACGCCGCCGCTGCTCGAGCGACAACGACTTTAACGTCTCACCGTTGCAGACGACCGCGGCCGCAGCACCGTCGCAGTTCGCCGAACACATCGGGCGCGTGTTCGGGTAGGCGATCATCACGTCGTTCATGATCTGCTCGAGGGTGAACTTCTTTTGGTAGGCAGCCAGCGGGTTCAGCGTCGAGTGCGCGTGATTCTTCTCGCTGATCTTGGCGAACAACTCGAAGCTCGTGCCGCCGTACTTGTGTCCGTACTCGGTGCCGATCTGAGCGAACACACCCGGCATGGCCTCGGTGCCGATCCGCCCGTCGACCGGTGCGACCGCACCGTAGCGGCCGGCCGGCGCCCAGACGTCAGCTTCGGCCTTCTTCCTGCCGCCAGCCCCGAGCAGCCCTGCGCCGGACAACTTCTCGACGCCGACCGCCAATCCGTACTTCACCTCGCCGGCCTTGACGGCCATGATCGCGGTTCGCAGCGCGGTGGCTCCGGTCGCACACGCATTGGCCACGTTGTACACCGGGATGCCGGTCTGCCCGATCTGCTTTTGCAGTTGTTGCCCGATCCCGGCGTTGGCGGCCATCAGGTTTCCGGCCGCGATCACCCCGATGTCGGCCATGGTCACGCCCGCATCGGCGAGCGCGCCCGTCGCGGCTTCGGCGGCCAGGTCCACGGTGTCCAGATCGGGATGCTTGCCGAACTTGGTCATCCGGATCCCCAGGATCCAGATCTCGTCGCTGGCGCTCATCGTCGCTGCTCCTTAGTTAAGTGGCGGGCTCGAAGCCGAAGCCGATCGCCTCGGTGCCCTCGGAATCGGTCCCCATCGGGAAGGTGGCTAGCCGCACCTTCATGCCATCGTGGATGTGCTCGGGATCCGGGTCGACGTTGACGAGGTTGGCACGCACCTGGGTGCCGTCGCAGTCGATCACCGACGCGACGAACGGGGTCGGGATTCCCGGCGCGGCGAAGGTGACGATCGTGAACGCCCGCACCGTGCCCTCGGTTGGAACGGGCACCGTCTTGAACCCCGTCGCAAAGCAGCCGGCGCAGGCGTTGCGTCGGTCGAAGAACCGGGCCCCGCAGCTGGTGCACTCCTGAGCCACTAGGTGGGGATCACCGTCGTCGAGCACCAAATAGTCGACCAATGGGATTTGCCCGGCCATGTAAACCTCCGTCATCTGTGTCAACGACGTTAGCGCCCGCGGACCAGCTGCAACAGATCGGGCACGGCCACCCGTGGCTGGTCATTGCGGCGCAATGATTTTCGCGGTTTGCTCAGCGACCGCCTCCCGGATCTCGGCGTCGCCGAGGGTTAGGCCAAAGGCCACCCGCAAGGTCGGGGCCATCAGCCCCCACCCGAATTGAAGCGCCATCGCGTGGGCAGCCAACAACCGCGCCTGTCGGTCGTCGCTGACGGCGGAGCGCACCTGCTCGAGGAACCGCTCCATCCCGGGGAACCGCTGCTGGAGTTCCTCGACGGGAAATCCGTCGAGTACCGATCGCACCATGACGCGCGCGTGAAGTTCGTGCGTGGCCTCGAGTTGCGCTGCCGGTGCCCCCGACTCGCGCAACTCATCCCCGGAATCGGCGAGATGCTGCAGGGTCGCCGCGAGCAGTTGACGTTTGCTCCCGAAATGGCGATGCAGCAGCCCGTGGTTTACCCCGGCGCGCGCCGCGACCTCACGAATCGACGTCGCCCCCGGGCCCTTCTCCGCGAACAGCTCGCTGGCCGCCGCCAGCACGGCGGCGACGACCTCCTCTTTGCCCAGTGGTTTCGGGGCGTCCGCAACTATTGCCTCCGGTGTAGCCATGTGTGTACAGTAGCGGACAACGGCAGTGTAGACGGCCGGCTACACAACCAAAAATTTGGAGGGATGGCCATGAGTAGTGATCTGCGTGTGGTGAAGCTGAGCGAGAACATCGGTGCGCGCGTCGACGGGGTGCGCCTCGGTGAGCTCGACGCCGAAACCGCGGCCGCGATCAATCAGACGCTGACGCAGCACAAGGTGTTGTTCTTCCGCGGTCAGGATCACCTCGACGACGAGACACAGTTCGCTTTCGCGCAGAGCCTGGGTGTCCCCACGACTCCGCACCCCACGTTGAAGTTCGACGGCAGCCGGGTTATGCGACTGGAGTCTGTGGAGGGCGGCGGCGCCAACCGGTGGCACACCGATGTCACCTTTGTTGACCGGGTGCCAAAGGCCTCGATCCTGCGCGCCGTCGAATTGCCGTCTTACGGCGGCACCACCACCTGGGCCTCGACGGTGGCGGCTTATCAGCAGTTGCCGCAACCTCTGCAGCGGCTCGCCGACAACTTGTGGGCAATGCATAGCAACGAGTTCGACTACGCCCAAGTCGATCCGACTAAGTTGGCGGCGATACAGGCAAACCCCGACGCGGTGTTGAAGTACGCCAACCAGTTTCATTCGACCCATTTCGAAACTCATCATCCGGTGGTGCGGGTGCATCCCGAGACCGGCGAACGATCACTGCTCCTCGGTAACTTCGTCAAGCGCATTCTGGGGGTAACCGGCAGCGAGTCACAAGCTTTGTTCAGGATCTTCCAGGACCGTATTACATGGCTGGAGAACACGATTCGATGGAACTGGGAACTTGGCGACGTCGCGATGTGGGACAACCGCGCGACCCAGCACTACGCGGTCTCCGATTACGGTAACCAGCCCCGGCGGATGCATCGGATTACGCTGGCCGGCGACATCCCGGTGAGCGTCCAGGGTGAACAGAGTCGGGTGGTCTCCGGCGACGCCACCGAATACTCGGTGATCGATAGCCCAACTCCGCGGGTGGCTTGACAACGCCCGTTGGCTGCAATATTTGCAGTACGTGCAACTATGGGTGGGTGGGCATTCAGTTGGGTCTGCGCGAGCGACGTCGTCGACAGACCAGCGCGGACATCCGCGACGCCGCGGTGCGGCTGGCGCGCCAACGTGGCTTCGACAAAGTGACCGTCGAAGAGATCTGCGCCGAGGCAGGAGTTTCGTCGCGCACGTTCTTCAACTACTTCCCAAGCAAAGAGTCGGCGATCGCCTACGGCCCCTCCGACATACCGCCTGAATTGGTTGCCGATTTCGTCGCGGCCGGCCCTGCTCCCTATTCCGTTGTCCTGGCCGAGTTGATCGCTCTGGCTGCGCACCACCTTCGTGACATGCCGCCCGACCGCGAACTATGCGCTGGCATGCTGGAACTCGCCAAGACAACCCCGGCGGTGTTGTCGGCATTGCTTGCCGATTTTGAGCGGTTTCAAAACCACTTGACCGAGATCGTCGTCCGCCGCCAGAAAATGCGGCCTGACAACGAGATAGCCGTATTGATTGCTGCGCTGGCTTTGACGGCCATCCGTTCGGGCATCGAGCGCTGGACTGACGGCAAGCCGAAGGACGCACACGACACACCGATGCCGTACGTCGAGCGTGCTGCTGCTTTGGTCAACAGCATCTTCACGAAGTGACGTGAAACACCGTAACTAAAACTTGCACATTCTGCAAAATCTGCACAGTATGTAGTATGCCTAACTGAGGCTACCCGACGACGGTTGCGCTGTGCAAGGCGCTCCGGTGTCGGGGTACCACCGCAACCACCGAAACCGATTGTGCCACCACGTGTTCCGCTACTAGCCGACTACATCGCTGTTGCCCGACCAGGAAGGAACTCACCTAGGTGCAGATATCCAAGGTTCTCCGCAACGCCTGGTTGCCCTTGTTGATCGTTGCGGTGGTAGTGGTCGGCGGCTTCGCGGTGGCGCGCGTCAAGTCGTTTTTTGGCGCCGAGAACGCCCGCCCGCTGACCAGCGCACGGATGGACGATTCCAAACCGTTCAAGCCGAAGGTCGTTAAGTACGAGATTTGGGGCTCGGCGAGCCACGCCAACGTCAACTACCTGGATCTGTCCGCCGACCCGAAGCGGATCGACGACGTGCCACTGCCCTGGACCCTGGTGCTGCGCACAACCGCCCCCTCGGTCTTCCCGAACCTCTCTGCACAAAGCGACGGTGACCACCTCGGTTGCCGCATCACCATCGACGACGAAGTCAAGGCCGAGAAAGAATCCGACGGCGTGCACGCCCTGACGTTTTGCATGGTGAAATCCGCATGAGCGCAACCGCTGAACACACGGCCGACGCCCGCACCGACACCCTGCCTATCGCCAAACACGCGGTACGGCCTGGGCTTCCACGGTTCATCCGGCGGTTCGCTGTCCCGGTCATTCTCGGCTGGATCGCGATCATCGCAGTGCTCAACACCGTCGTCCCGCAGCTGGACATCGTTGGGCAGATGCGCTCAGTCTCGATGAGCCCCGATGATGCGCAATCGGTTATCGCGACCAAGCACATGGGCGCGGTGTTCAACGAGTACAAGTCGAACAGCTCGGTGATGATCGTGCTGGAGGGCCAGAATCCCCTCGGCAAAGACGCCCACGCCTATTACGACCAGATCGTCAAAAGGCTTGACGCCGACACCAAACACGTCGAGCACGTCCAGGACATGTGGAGCGATCCACTGAGCGGGGCGGGTGTCCAAAGCAACGACGCCAAGGCTGCCTACGTCCAGGTCTATCTCGCCGGTAACCAGGGCGAAGCTCTGGCCAACGAATCGGTCGAGGCCGTCCAGCAGATCGTCAAAAGTGCGCCGACACCCAACGGGGTCAAGGCCTACGTCACCGGCCCGGCGGCACTGTCAGCCGATCAGCACATCGCCGGCGACCGCAGCCTGCAGCTGATCACCACCGTCACGTTCTTGGTGATCATCGCGATGCTGCTACTCGTCTACCGGTCGATCGTCACCATGTTGCTGACGTTGGCGATGGTCATGTTCGAGCTCGCGGCCGCACGCGGAATGGTCGCCTTCCTCGGCTACTACAAGATCATCGGGCTGTCTACGTTCGCGACCAACCTGTTGGTCACGTTGGCGATCGCGGCGGCCACCGACTACGCGATCTTTTTGATCGGCCGATATCAGGAAGCCCGGGCCGTCGGCGAATCGCGAGAAGACGCGTACTACACAATGTTCGGCGGCACCGCACACGTCGTCCTCGGGTCGGGCATGACTATCGCCGGGGCGACATTCTGCCTCCACTTCACCAACCTGCCCTACTTCCAGACGCTGGGAATCCCCTTGGCAATCGGGATGGTGGTGGTGGTCGGCGCGGCGTTGACGCTTGGCCCCGCAGTCATCTCGGTGGCGTCCCGCTTCCGTAACACGCTGGAACCTCAGCGAACACAGCGTATTCGCGGTTGGCGCAAGATCGGCGCCCTCGTCGTGCGATGGCCCGGCCCGATCTTGATAGTCACGATCGCGGTGGCGCTTGTCGGCCTGCTGACCCTGCCCGGCTACCAGACGAATTACAACGACCGCAAATACCTACCCGCGGATCTGCCGGCGAATGCCGGCTACGCCGCTGCGGATCGGCATTTCTCACAAGCGCGGATGAACCCCGAGCTGATGATGATCGAAAGCGACCACGATCTGCGCAATTCCGCGGATTTCTTGGTGATCGACAAAATCGCCAAGGCGATCTTCCGGGTGCCCGGGATCGGTCGCGTGCAGGCCATCACCCGACCGCAGGGCACGCCGATCGAACACACCTCGATCCCGTTCCAGATCAGCATGCAGGGCGTCAGCCAGCAGATGAACCAGAAATACCAACAAGATCAGATGGCCGACATGCTCAAGCAGGCCGACGAGATGCAGATAACCATCAACAGCATGGTCAAGATGCAGAGCCTGACCCAGCAGATGTCCGATGACATGCATGCCATGGTCAAAAAGATGCACGAAATGACCATCGACGTCGCCGAATTACGCGATCACATGGCCGATTTCGAGGACTTCTTCCGGCCCATCCGCAGCTACTTCTACTGGGAAAAGCACTGCTTCGATATTCCGGTGTGCTGGTCGCTCCGGTCGGTCTTTGATGGGCTCGACGGCATCGACACGATGACCGATGACATCCAGAGCCTGCTGCCCATTATGGATCACCTCGACACGCTGATGCCTCAATTGACTGCGCTGATGCCCGAGATGATCCAAAACATGAAAAACATGAAAACGATGATGCTGACGATGTATTCGAGCCAGAAGGGTTTGCAGGATCAGCAGAACGAGTCGCAAAAGAACTCAAGTGCCATGGGCAAGGCCTTCGACGCATCCAAGAACGACGACTCCTTTTACCTGCCCCCGGAGATCTTCAACAACGCGGAGTTCAAGAAGGGCATGAAGAATTTTCTGTCGCCCGACGGCCACGCCGTACGCTTCATCATCAGCCACGACGGCGATCCGATGAGCGCGGAAGGCATTTCGCATATTGACGCGATTAAAAAGGCGGCTTACGAGGCGCTCAAAGGCACGCCGCTGGAGGGCTCGAAGGTCTACCTCGGTGGAACCGCGGCAACCTTCAAGGACATGCGTGACGGCAGCAACTATGACCTATTGATCGCCGGAATCGCCTCGCTGTGCCTGATTTTCATCATCATGCTGATCATCACCCGAAGTGTGGTGGCATCAGCGGTCATTGTGGGCACCGTGGTGCTTTCGCTGGGAGCATCTTTCGGGCTCTCGGTGCTGATCTGGCAACACCTCATCGGCATCGAACTGCACTGGATGGTGCTCGCCATGTCGGTGATCATCCTGCTTGCGGTCGGCGCCGACTACAACCTGCTGTTGGTGTCCCGCTTCAAAGAGGAGATTCACGCGGGTTTGAACACCGGGATCATCCGATCGATGGGCGGCACCGGATCGGTAGTTACCTCGGCGGGGCTGGTGTTCGCCTTCACGATGATGACGATGGCGGTCAGTGAGCTCACCGTCATCGGCCAGGTCGGCACCACCATCGGCCTCGGTCTGCTCTTCGACACGCTTGTCGTCCGGTCGTTGATGACGCCATCGATTGCCGCGCTCCTGGGCAAGTGGTTCTGGTGGCCACAGATTGTCCGGCAACGGCCGGTCCCCTCGCCATGGCCCACACCGGTCAAGGAGAAGGCTGAATCCTTAACGCCCGCTTGATGTCAGCTGCGCAAGAGTGCCCTCGTCCTGTCCTGGCCCTCGGGCGATGGATCGAACGGAATCGCGACGAACTCGTCGACATCCGACGCACGGACCTCATCGAGCCGCTCGCGCACCGTGGCTTCGTCACCGATCAGCGCGGCGTCTTCCGGCCCGGCATAGCCCTCGCGATCCAACATCGCCCGGTAAGAGGGCAACTGACCGTACATCGCGAACTGCTCGGCTGCCAGTGAGCGCATCGCGGCCACGTCATCGGTGACGGCGACGGGCAGTGCAGCGGCAACGCTGACAGCGCCGTCGGGGCGGCCGGCCTCAGCCGCCGCGGTTCGCATGGTCGGCCCGATATGCTCCTTGAGCGTCTTCGGTCCGGTCATCCAGGTGATCGTTCCGGCGGTGCGTCGACCGGTCAGCCGTAGCATCTGCGGACCCAGCGCCGCCACGTAGACGTCGGGTGCGGGGGCGGTGGGAATCTGGAGTGCGCCTCGGGTTGTCAGCATTTCGCCGGTCGCATTCACCTGTTCACCGGCGAGCAGCGGAAGCAAGCCGTCGAGATACTCGCTGAGGCGCCGCACCGATCGATCCCAGGAGATTCCCCACATGCCCTCTGTCACGGCTCGGTGGGTGACCCCGACACCAAGGGTGAACCGCCCGCCGGTAATCAGGTTGAGCGTCAGTGCCCGCTGCGCCATCAGCATCGGGTGCTGATTCTGGATCGGCACAACCCCACTGGCGACCCTGATGTCGCTCACCTCGTGCATTGCGGCGGCCAGCACCGTGAGCAGATCGACGTCGTAGGGCATCTGCGTCATCCAGACACGCGCGAAGCCGTTGTCGCGCGCTTGGGTGAGCTCACGGATACAGCTCTCGACAGGCGACTTGTTGGACAGGTTCGCGATCAGACTTATGTGCACAAGAGGAAATCCTAGCCATCAGGCTTGTGAATCGGCCCTTTAGAAGAAGAACCCGGCATAGGGCGCACTGCGCACCGCAAACAGCTGATCAGCGACGGTAAGCGCCGCCGGGTCGTCAGTCTGGGCCAGGCCGCCGGCGGCGAGGCTGTGCCACGTCGCGCCACCCAGCAGAACGCAGGCCAGCCCCCCGATACCGATGTGCAGTTCGGGGCGAAGGTCTGTCTGCTCGACACCACCGCCGGTAATGGTGAAGGCCGCTGAATTGTTCGGCAGGAGGGGATCATTGACGGCGATCGTGACGGTGCCGTCGCCCTCATATCGGCGCGCCGACAACGCCTGCTGTGCATCGATGATGCGAAGCCACGTTTCGTCATGCATCGCGGTGACCCGCGCGGCCCGTCGATCGACAAGAAGCCAGGGCAGAGGATCGTCGACGGGCAACATCCAGAACATCACCCGGTCGACGAGATTGAGTCCAAGCAAGAAACGCAGCAGCCCAAGGTAGGCCTCCATCGTGGGCGCAAAGAAATCCTCGACAACGATGGTGCGTTGATCGCTGACAAACCAGGTCTCGGTATCGATAGGGCGGTAGCGGACGAAACCGGATTCTGATCCCGTCTCGCCATGTACCGCGACATAGGAAGCGCCCGAGGCGGCTTCGGCGCGGAGTCGCAAGCCCTCCCACCAAACCTCGGGGCGGTCGATGGTTCCCGGCCGGCTCGAACGATTCTTGCTGTAGATCCGGGGCAGGATGTCCCAGGCTTGCGCCGCGTCGATCAAGCGCACTGGGCCGCCGGTTCCGACGTCGGGACGCAGCGCTGCGCGTGCTGTCTGAACCTCCACGCTCTGCGATGAACTCGCGACACCGTAGCCGTATCGCTCGTAGATCGTCGCCTCCGACGCCCGCAACGTCGCGACCACTTCGCCCCGTGCGGCGATGTCACGCAGCTGATGGCGTATCACCGCGGTGGCTATCCCTTTTCGGGTGAACGACGGCAGCACCCCGATGTGTGTCACGGCGGCGTGGCCTACGACCGCTCCACCGGGCAGGGTCAGCCCACTGGTCACCGCATCCGCGGTACCAACGAGTTGTCCGTCGACGAAGGCTCCAACGGTGCGACCCGGCTCGAGTAGCTTGGTGATCCGACCGGGCGCCAGGCTCGGCAACGGTGGGAATCCGACCATCGCGGTGCGAAACAAGTTCGCCGCGGCGACGAGGTCGTCCTCGCTGTTGAGAACGCGGATCTCGGTGGTCACCGGACCATCATGTCTCCTCGCAGGCGCAGGCCCCAGGACTTTCAGCAGCAAACGAATTTGCCGTTTCGATTTGACGAACACCGCGGAGGCGAAAACAATCGGAGGATGAAGAAATTCATGATTGTCGGGGGTCTCACGGCTGCTCTGCTGGCTAGCGGCAGCGGCGTCGCTCTTGCCGACCCTGACGCGCCTGACCCGAATGGGCCGAAGTGCTGGACATCCGGCGACTCTGGTTGGTTCCAT
>NZ_JBATXN010000259.1:0-1670 GCF_049673265.1 Mycobacterium sp.
CCCAAGAACGCGTTCAGGTCGGACAGGAAGTCGATTGGGTACTTGGGGAAGTCGGCGAAGCCGTCGTATTCGTTGGTGTAGATGTCTGTCGGAAAAAAATCGGCCGGCGTGGCGCCGTCGAACGTGATGCCCAGGCTCGGCACCGACGGATCCGAACCAGCAGGGATGTCGAAGCGTTCCAGCAAGCCGCCGTCGGGATTGCTGGCGTCGCCGACCATGATGAAGTGCACGTCATCGCTGGGCACACCTTGGGCGGCGAGTTCCGGCTCGGTCAGCCCGGAGAAATCCGCGCTCTGCGACCAACCGAAGACCACCACCGGATTGGCGGCGTCCACTCCCCCAGCGGCGATCTGGCTCTGGATCGCGGAGTCCAGAATCTGTTCCTCCTGCGCGAACGAGGTGTCGACAAGCAGCGTGTGCACGCCCGTGACCGGATACAGCCCCTCGGGCGTGAACGGGGCTTCGATGGTGCCGTCGAAGCCGCGCGGCTGCAGATACAGCTGCTCGACGGCCTCTTGGTAGCCCGGGCTCGCGACCGGTGTGCCGCTGGTGCCGAAGATCAATGCCGTGCCGTCGCCGAGCGGCGAGTCGGCATTGTCGACGCTGGTCAGCCGCACTTGAGCGTGGTGTTGCGGGGACGGGATGGCGACGACGGCGAGGGCGACGACTGCCGCGCAGGTGGTGCTGGTTCCGCGGGCCGGCATGGCATCTCCCCTGCTTGAGCGACTGTGTCCGAAATTACAACACGATGACCGGTTCGAAACAAGAGCTCTTGTCGAAAAGTTGGTTGCAGCTAGAATTCGGCGCCAGGGCAGCGATGCGCACGTCCGCGCAACCCAGGCCGCGCAGGATCCGCGGCTTGGACGCCGAACAGCGCCGCGAGCAGCGACGTGAACAACTGTTGCAGGCGGCGTTCGAGCTGTTCGCCCGCGACGGGTACGCCAACACGTCGATCGAGGAGATCTGCCAGACCGCGTATGTCGGCAACAAAGCGTTCTACGACCTGTTCGACAGCAAGGAAGATTGCTATGTGGCGCTGCTGCGCCAGGTCTCCGAACGCATAGAAGAGCAAGTGGCGCAAGCGATGCGGGAGTCGGCCGACGCCGACGAAGAAGAAACGGTGCGTCGGGTTTTGGCAGCGTTCGCCCACACGTTGGTCGACGACCCTCGCGTCGCGATGGTGACTTTTGGTGCAGCTGCTGGTATTTCGCCCCGAGTGGAAGCTCAGCGTCGGGAGAACCGGCGCTGGGCAGCGTCGTTCATCGAGTCGCTCTGGCGTCGCAACCATCCAAGCGACGGGATCAACTACCACGCGCTTGCGGTGGCCACCGTTGGCGGACTCTTCGAATCAGTGACCGATTTTCTGCACGAGACGGATCCGCCACGGCCCCGGACATTCGACGACCTCATCTCCGATCTGACAACGTTCATGTCGGTCGTCGAGGCTGGAATTCGGGCGAGCGGCGGTTAATCCCAGCCGTCACTTGAGCAACTGCGGGTTTGGGTCTGGCGTTGTGCCCGCCTACGAGCGACCACCCTTGCTAGGACTCCCTACCAACGCGATGGTAGCGCTACGTACTACGGATAAGTAGTACAGTCGTTGGCATGTCCGAAGTGCCGGTGCGCGAGCTGAATCAAAATACTGCTGGAGTGCTCGCGAGGGTGAAACG
>NZ_JBATXN010000260.1:0-2828 GCF_049673265.1 Mycobacterium sp.
GGTGACCAGTGAGCTTTCCCACACCCAGGGCGAGCTGCGCCGCGTCGAAGACCTGCGCCGCCGTCTCGACGATCTGCCAGTGCTCTACGAGCTGGCCGCCGAAGAGGGCGGCGCTGCCGCGGCCGAGACGCATGCCGAAGCCGATGCCGAACTCAAGGCGCTTAGTGTCGACGTCGAAGCCATGGAGGTCCGCACGTTGCTCTCGGGCGAATACGACGAGCGGGAGGCGCTCGTCACGATTCGCTCCGGCGCGGGCGGCGTCGACGCGGCCGATTGGGCCGAGATGCTGATGCGGATGTATATCCGGTGGGCGGAGCAGCACAAGTACCCCGTCGAAGTGTTCGACACCTCTTATGCCGAGGAGGCGGGGATCAAAAGCGCGACCTTCGCGGTGCATGCTCCATTCGCCTACGGCACCCTTTCCGTCGAACAGGGCACGCATCGGCTGGTGCGGATCAGTCCATTCGACAACCAGAGCCGACGCCAGACGTCCTTCGCCGAAGTCGAGGTGCTGCCGGTCGTGGAAACCACCGACCACATCGACATTCCCGAGGGAGATATACGCGTCGACGTGTACCGCTCCAGCGGGCCCGGCGGCCAGTCGGTGAACACGACGGACTCTGCGGTTCGACTCACCCACATCCCGACCGGTATCGTCGTGACTTGTCAGAACGAGAAATCGCAGCTTCAGAACAAAGTGGCCGCGATGCGAGTTCTTCAAGCAAAGTTGTTGGAACGCAAGCGATTAGAAGAACGCGCCGAACTCGATGCATTGAAAGGGGACGGCGGCAGCTCCTGGGGTAACCAGATGCGGTCCTACGTACTGCACCCGTATCAGATGGTCAAAGACCTGCGTACGGAGTACGAGGTGGGAAATCCGACTGCCGTTCTCGACGGAGACATCGATGGGTTCCTGGAAGCGGGAATCCGGTGGCGCAACAGAAAAGATGACGACTGATAACCACATTCTCTCGATAACAGCCGCCCCGCCGTGGGACGTCTGGCAGGGCCATTTCCGCGAATGGTTGCTGACCAGCGGGTTACATATCGTGCTGCTGCTGATCGGGGCAGTGCTCGCGGCGCGGTTCGTCAACTGGTTAGCCCAGAAGGTGACCCAGCGGCTTGACGAAGGGTTCATCGAAAGCGACGCGCTGGTCCGCTCGGAAGCCGCCAAGCATCGCGCGACTATTGCATCGCTGATCTCGTGGGTGACCGTGGTGCTGATCGCCATCTTGGTCGCCGTGCAGCTAGCCGACATTCTCAACGTCTCAGTGCGCGGATTTGTGGCGCCTGCGACGGTGATCGGGGCTGCGCTGGGTTTCGGCGCCCAACAGCTGGTGAAAGACCTGCTGTCCGGGTTCTTCATCATCCTCGAGAAGCAGTACGGCTTCGGCGATCTGGTCACGCTCACTGTCGTCTCGGCAACCGAAGCCAGCGGCACCGTCGAGAATGTGACATTGCGCGTGACTCGGCTGCGTTCCTCGGATGGCGAGTTGTTCACCATCCCGAACGGTCAGATCGTCAAAACGGTGAACCTTTCCAAAGATTGGGCGCGCGCTGTCGTCGACATCCCGGTGCAGGCCAGCGCCGACCTGAGCGTCATCAACGACACGTTGCGCCAGGCGTGCGAGCATGCGCTCGACGACAAGCTATTGGGTGAGTTGCTGCTGGATGCGCCCACGTTGATGGGCGTGGAAAGCATCGCGGTTGACGTCGTCACTTTGCGCTTGGTGGCGCGCACGTTGCCCGGCAAGCAATTCGAGGCCGGACGACGACTGCGGGCGCTGGTGGTCCGTGCTCTTGCCCGCGTCGGCGTTGATACTCCGAGTAACACACCGGTGACCGTGGGAGCCGTCGCCGAGGACCAGCCGCAGGGGTCTAGCCGTTGACGAATTTCCTCCTGAGCCGGCTGCGAAGGCACCATGACGTAAAACGCGTCTGGCCCGGATATCTGTTCGGCGGACATATGCGCACGTCCACCCTCGTGCTCATCCTTGCCTTCGCTGCCGCGTGGTTCGTCTACAACGACCACCGCGAGTCCAACCGGTCGTCGACGCCCACACAGGTACCGGCCACCCAGGTGGTGCCGCCCGGCTTCGTTCCTGATCCGAATTACACCTGGGTGCCGCGCAGCCGCGTGCAGCAACCGCCGACGACGGTGACGGTGACGCAGACGCCGACAACCACGCCTCCGCCGCCGACGACAACGACCACCACGCCGCCGCTGTTGCCGCCGATCGTCTTGCCGCCGCCGTTCGGTCCACCCGCCACTACGACGGCGCCGGCACCGCCCGGCCAGCCACCGGCACCGCCAGCGGCCGCACCGCTACTGCCAGGGTTGCCTTGACGGCCCGGCTGGCGAACGTTAGCGAAACTCACCGTTACACTGGCCTTCCGTGATGATCACCCTCGACCATGTCACCAAGCAGTACAAGTCGTCGGCGCGTCCAGCGCTGGACAACGTCAACGTGAAGATCGACAAGGGTGAGTTCGTCTTCCTGATCGGCCCGTCCGGCTCCGGCAAATCGACTTTCATGCGGTTGCTACTCGGGGCGGAGACTCCGACCAACGGTGATGTCCGGGTTTCGAAGTTTCACGTCAACACGCTGCCCGGCCGGCACATCCCGAAACTGCGGCAGGTGCTCGGCTGCGTCTTCCAGGATTTCCGGCTGCTGCAACAGAAGACGGTGTTCGAGAACGTCGCGTTCGCGCTGGAGGTCATCGGCAAGCGCCCCGACGTGATCAACCGAGTGGTGCCCGACGTGCTGGAGATGGTTGGGCTGTCCGGAAAGGCTACCCGGTTGCCGCACGAGTTGTCCGGCGGCGAG
>NZ_JBATXN010000261.1:0-15962 GCF_049673265.1 Mycobacterium sp.
GCCTTGCCCTGGGGTGCCCACACACCCGCGGCAACTGCCCGTCAGTCGCCGAACAGCTCGTCGCGGCTGACCGGCGGCAGGTAAGCGACCAGCAGACTGCTGGTGATCGCGATCGACACGCACCAACCGGCCGATGCGTCCCCGCGCGCGACCTCCTCGGCGCAGCGCAACGCTGTGCCCGCGGGCAGCTCCAACGCGTCGACCTCGACCGGCGCACCAGCCCGCAACAGGCCCGAATCTCGCAGCGCGTCAACCAGTTCGGCGGGCAGTCTGCGGTCAGCATCGATTTGATCTGCCATGCCACGTGCTAGATCGGCGACCTCGCGGGCCCGCAACAATGCGGGCATCGCGGTGATTTCGGTGTCCTGCATGAGGCCTCACTTTGCACAGAAGACGTGGCGGTTCATTTACGTTAGCACTATCGGTTTAGTTTTTGAACCGGTACATTGGTTGAACCATGGATTACCCTGAACTTGCCCATCGCTTCGACGGCGAATCCGTTGCTCGGACGCTCGAGATCGTCGGCGAGCGATGGACACTGCTGATCCTGCGCGAGGCATTCTTTGGGGTGCGCCGCTTCGGCCAATTGGCTCGCAACCTCCAGATCCCACGGCCCACCCTTTCCGCACGGCTGCGAACGCTTGTGGAAAACGGGCTGCTGGAAAAGGCGCCCTACGCCCGAGAACCCGATCGTCACGAATACCACCTGACCGCCTCCGGACGAGACCTGTTCGCTGCGATCGTGGTGCTCATGCAGTGGGGCGATCAACACCTTGCGAATCCCGACGGTCCGCCAATCGTGTTGCGCCACCAGCCATGCGGCCATGTCGCCGACCCGGTTCTGGTGTGCGGCCATTGCCGGAAAAAGATCACCGCCCGCAACATCACCCCCGAACCCGGACCCGGCTTCCGCTAGGTGACCCGAAAAACGGGGTAGTGCTCGACGATCTGCTCGAAGTCCGTAAGCGGCGCGTGGCGGTCGATCGGGAAGAATGGACGTGCGCCCGGGGCCAGTTCCAGGTGACGACGCAAGATCGCTGCTCGTCTGTCGGACACGTCCTCCACCAGCGAAACACTTTCGCGCCGACCGCGTCGCAACACCGCATGGCCGTCGGCGCGCAGGTTGCGCACCCAATTGGTCTTGTGGCCAAGCATAGCCACCAGATAGCGCTGGCCCTGGTAGTCGGCGATCACGACCGGAAACGAAATCATCCGCCCCGACTTGTAACCTCGTACTTCGAGTGTCGCCGCCCCCGTCGGCCCGATGCCGGCTGCAAAACTCAAGGCGCCCAATCGGTTTGTGATACGCGCTGACCATCCAGGCCGTCCACCGCGATACTGCCACCGTTGGATCGCGCTTATACCTCCACGCAGCACGGCATCACACTACTGGGGTCACGCGACCGTTACATCTGCGCCCAGACGATCTTCGTCTGAAGGTAGGTGTCGATGCCGGCCTTGCCCGACTCGTAGCCCCAACCGGACTGTTTGTAGCCGCCGAACGGCATCGAGTGATCGAACTGCATCTGACAATTGAGTCCCACGGTCCCAGCCTTGAGCCGCTTGGCCAGTCGGTGTGCACGGCCGAGGTCATTGGTCCATGTGGTGGCGGCCAGCCCGTAGGTACTGTTGTTCGCCAGCGCGACGGCTTCGTCCTCGTCGTCGAACGGCAGGATCGTGACGACTGGACCGAAGATCTCCTCCTGGAACAGCCTGCTCGAATCCGGGTCGACCTTGGTGACCACGGTCGGGTGCACGAAATAGCCCTTGCGGTCCAGCCGGTGCCCACCGGTGACCAGTTCGACGCCATCGGATTTGCCCTGCTCGAGGTAGCCCAGTACGCGAGTGAGCTGTTTCTGGCTGATCAGCGGACCGACCATGGCGCCCTCGTCTTTGGGCCCGCCTAGTTGCATGACGTTCGCCATGTTGGCGATGCCGTCCACGACCCGCTCGTACACGCCGCGTTGAGCGAAGATGCGCGAGCCGCACACACACGCCTGACCGGAGTGAATGAACGTGCCGAAAGAGGCCATCGGGATGGCCAGGTCCAGGTTGGCGTCGTCGAAGATCACCACCGGCGACTTGCCGCCGAGTTCGAGGGTGACCTTGTTGAGGTTGCTGTCCGCCGCCGCGTGCACGATCGCCCGGCCAACTTCCGTCGACCCCGTGAAGGCGACCTTCTCGACATCGGGGTGCGCGGTAATGGCCGCGCCGGCGGTGTGGCCGTAGCCGTTGACCAAGTTGACCACGCCCTCGGGCACTCCGGCCTCGGTCAAGATCCTGTCCAGAACGAGCGCCGAAAGTGGCGTCTCCTCAGCGGGTTTGACCACGCTGCTGCAGCCCGCGGCAAGCGAGGGCGCGAGCTTGGCGCAGAAGTTGAAGACCGGACCGTTCCACGGGAAGATCAGCCCCACCACCCCGTAGGGCTCCCGCAATGTATAGGTGTGCATGTGCGAGTCGATACCGGTGAGGCCGCCGGTATTCACGTCACGCGCGATCCCATCGATCTTGGTGCACCAGCCGGCGTAGTAGCGGAACCACTCGGAACCGACCTTGGTGATGATCTGTGCTTGAGCCGGCGGAATGCCGGCGTTGAGCGACTCGAGCTCGGCGAGGATGTCGGCGTTCTCGTCGATCAGGTCGGCGACCCGCCACAGCACCTTTGCCCTGTCGTAGTCGGGCAGGCCAGACCAGACGCCCGACTCGGCAGTCGCCTTGGCACGCGCGACAGCGTCGTTGATGGCTTCGGGGCCGCAATCGGTGAACTCGGTGATCTGCTCTTCGGTCGCGGGGTCGATGATCGGAATCACGTCTCCGGTGCCGGGTCGCTTACGGATCTCCTCCAGCACAGCCTGCACCGTCATAGGTGGATCCCTTCTCGCCTCGTCGCGACTCTATCTATGTAGAGATAGCGCTACGAGTGTAGCTCAGACCCGACGCGGTCCACGAGGCGGTTGCCCGCCCTACTTCCAAGCGAAGACTGGTTGCTCCAGCTCGTCGACCGGATCGGGGCGCCCCTCCAGACATAGCCAGCGCAACTGCAGCAGCACCGCACCGGTCGGTGCGTGGATGAGGTCGTTCCCCAACGGAATTTGCACAACCGGCCGACGGCTTTCCGGGATGGCGATGAATCGTGGCGAATCGGCGCGCTGCAGTTGGTGGAGCCCGACTCGGTAGACCGCCACGACCTCGTCGGGCGCCGGTCGCGGGTCGAGCCGTCCGCCACCCCAGATCACAACCGGCGTGATGACGTATCCGGACCGCGTCGGATAGTCATCGAGTAGTCCCAACACGGTCGGGGCGGCCAGTTCGACCCCGACTTCCTCGTAGAGCTCCCGCAGTGCCGCGTCGACCGCGCTTTCTCCGGGGTCCACACGACCGCCGGGAAGTGCCCACTGTGCGGCGTGCGAAGTCAGTCGAGAGGCCCTGCGGCACAACAGGAAAGCGGCACCGCCGGACACATCGACCATACGGCCGTCGAGTCCGGCCTCCGGCATCGGGCGTCCCCCGATCCAGTCGTCGACCGGCGCCGGATCAATCCTGTCCTCTCCGACCTCTGAGTCGACGAGCACTACCGCCACCGCCGCGTGCCGCTTCATCGGGTCGGCAACGACGCGACGGTCGTGGCCTGCCAAACGCTCGCCGATCTGCTCGCGCAGCACCTCGTCATACGGGATGGGCATGCCCCGAGCCTAGGGCCAGGGCTATGCCGTCCAAACCCGCGGACTACTCGTTGCGTATCGGCAGCCGGAAAGCTGAACAGTCAGCCGATTGTCAAATGTTCAGTGATGGTCACCCGTGGCCGGAACCGCAACCGACGCCCGGAAGACATCCGTTACCGCCCGGCACGCCGCCCGGGCCCCAGAACTGGCCACCGGAGCCGCAACCAACACCCGGGACACAGCCTTGCCCGCCCGGACCCCCGCCGGGACCGTTGTCTTGGCCGCCGGAGCCGCAGGTACCGTTGGCGTCGCAGCCACCCCCGCCTGGGTCTTGCTTGAACACGACGTGGGTGGTCGGCGTACCAGTCATCGTTGGGCCGGCCACGAAAGTTTCAGCTGCTGCCACAGGCGTAACAGCAATCGCCGCAGCAACAGCTCCACCAATTACCAGAGGTTTCATCAGGTTGAATTTCGCTAACATGCGCACGGCGTACCCGCTTCCACACATGTGCAAAACATCCTCGCGGTGGTGAGATTGAACGACGTGACGTATGACATCAATCGCACCGGCCTAGTGGTGATTGATCCCTACAACGACTTCATTTCCGAAGGCGGCAAGGTATGGGATCGCCTCAAAGGTGTTGCGGAAGCCAACAACTGCGTCGCGCACATGAGCCAAGTCCTCAATGCTGCGCGTAGTACCGGCATCCGCGTCTTTTATGCGCTGCCCCACCGGTATGGCCCGGTGACTACGAGGACTGGACTTACATTGCGCCGATCCAGAAAGCGGCGTGGTCACGCGGGACGTTCGAATACGGAACATGGGGTGGGCAACTCCGTCGGGAGTTCGAACCCCAACCGGGCGATGTCGTCGCGCAAGAACATTGGTGTTCCAGCGGTTTCGCCAATACCGATCTGGATGTTCTGCTCAGAAGGCATGGCATTCATCAGCTGATCATGATGGGACTTATTGCCCACACGTGCCTGGAAGCGACTGTCCGGTACGGCGCTGAACTGGGTTATGCAGTCACGGTGGTCAAGGATGCGACCGCCAGCTACTCCGACGACGAGATGCATGCGGCCCTGGAAGTCAATATTCCTAACTACGCCACCGCTTTGATCTCGGCAGCCGAAGCCGTCGAGGCCATTTCGTCGTTGGGCTGACTCAGCAGCGGTCGTCGGTGCGGTGTGCGATCTGGAAGACGTTGCCGAATGGATCGCGCACCATGGCCCGCCTGTCGCCATAGGGCGTATCAAACGGCGCTTCCAGGCTCGTTGCTCCTGCGGTCAGGGCTCGGTGATAGACCACGTCCGCATCGTCGACGTAGATGTAGAGAAAAGCGGGGAACAGTTCGCGCTCGACGGCCGAAGTCACCATGACAACAGAGTCACCGATGCGCATTTCCGTCGGACGCCCGGATCGCAGCTGGCCGACGGCATCAAAGACCGCGCGCAGGAACTCGACCGCAGCGGCGGCGTCGCTGACGACCATCCGCGGTGTGACCGTGCGGAATTCCGGAGGTCGGTCGACCTTCATCCCGCGGCTTCGCTCATCGGGTCGTTGTCCCGATGGTTGGTGATGTTGATGACGTTGCCGTCCGGAGCTCGTATGAAGAACCGGCTCAAGCCCCATGCCTCCGTCGTTAATGGATGCACGATTTCGTAACCGAGTTCCTGGGCTTCTGCGTAGGCGCTGTCGATGTCATCGGTGCAGACCGAAATGACGGAGTCTTCAGCGGCGGTGGCATCGCTCGTTACGAGCTGAACGAACGCCCTGGAGTCGGCAGAGGTATACCGGGCGACCCACCCCATGTTGAACTGCTCGTTGCTCAGCCCGAGGTAGTCGGCGTAGAAGCCCTTAGCGGCCTCGATATCGGCCACCCGAAGGTTGGCGATGACTTTGGTGGCTTGCATTAGTCAGCCGCTAACGGTTCGCCGGGGTAGTCGCCGAAGGACCACAGGTTGCCCTCGGGATCGCGGACGGCGAATTCGCGTGCACCATAGTCTGTTTCGCCCAGCGGCCGCGCGACCTCAGCTTTATGCCCAAGCACCCGCTCATAGAGCGCGTCCGGATCGGCAGTCACGACGTAGCCGCCTGCGGTGCCGGGTTCACGGCACCACTCGCCATTCGGCTTGTAGCTGCCGAGCATGATCCCACCGCTTCCTTCTGGCCAGTGCAGTTGCGCATGGTCAACGGTGTCCCCGTCGCCGTAACGCGCTGTCAGAACGAAGCCGAAAGTATCTACGTAGTAGTCGATCAGCTTCGGTGCGTTATGAGCTTGCAGCGTCAGCCATACCGTCGGGTTAGGAGTAGTCATACTCCCAGTCTGATCCCGACGCGTGGCCGCCGTCTTGAATGTTTCGGAACTCCTCGGCAACCCAGCGCCGCGGCGGCGCACCCGCGAATCGGACGAATTCGCGGCTCAAGTGGGCTTGATCGCTATAGCCGGTGTCCATGGCCACGGCGGCCAGGTCGAGCGGCGCACGCTGGCGCACCGAATCGGCGATCCGCGCGGTGGCATGCTCAAAGCGCATCAGCATCGCAACAGTCTTCTGCGAACGTCCGACCTCGCGGTGGAATAACGTCGTTAAATGTCTGGCGCTCAAGTCAACTCGATCGGCAACTGCGCTCACCGGGGCTCGGCCGCGACTGCGCTGCAGCAGATGCCAAGCGTAGGCGACTTCGGGACGAACCGTCGAATGGTCGCGGCATGTTCGCATGTCCACCAAGTACTCGGCGATCAACGCAAACGCATCTCGCCAATGACCGGCGTCGCTTACGCGTTCGCGCATTTCGATGCCACGCCGCCCCAAGACGGTGGTGCCGTCGTAGTCGCTCAGACTCAGCTCGGCGCTGGGCATTCCGAACAGTGCGCGCGAGGCGAGCGGGTGTACCGCCAACTGCACGCCGGTTTGGCCATGTCGTTGACGCACATGCGCGGCCTGGGTATGCAATCCGCCCAGAAGCAGCGGGTTGGGTCGTGCCGTTGGAAGCGCTTCGGCGGTGTCCGCCGCCTCCACGCCGTCATCGAGGCTGACGATGAAGGTCAGCGTTGACGACGGCATGCCGCGATGCACGACGCCCGGAATCTCCCGGGCGCGGTATCCCACCATCGACGCAACACCGGGAGCGCTCCGCGGCCGCGCAGTGACGAATTCCCAAGTGCGCCCCGACTCGTCGGCAACCACGACTCCCACGGTAGTCGCTAGCCTGTCTTCTGTGGGCAGCCAGCGAGTACCGGGTGGGGTGGTGCACAAGATGCCCGCAGATTTGCGTGAGGCGCTGATCGCCAATCACGAGGCGCTCGCCGCATGGACCGACATCACGCCGTTGGCGCGCAACGAGTTCATCTGCTGGGTCGAGGACGCCAAGCAAGCCGTGACCCGAAAGCGCCGCATCCGCCGGACCCAGGAAGAGCTGGAAGAAGGCAAGCGCCGGCCCTGCTGTTGGCCGGGCTGCAAGCATCGCGAGCGCACCGGCCGGTAACCGGGCGCGACACTTCGAACCGATCTCTTTACCTGGGCGCAACGTAGTACTACGCTGTGTGGTACTACGCCACATAGTAGACGGCATGGCCGCGTAGCTGCGGTTTCGGCCGTGAGGAGATGGTCGTCATGAGCCTCAGCCTGGCGAATATCGCGGCGCGCCAAGCCCACGACATCGACGCGCGCTATCACCCGTCGGCGGCGGTGCGACGCCAGCTCAACAAAGTTTTCCCGACGCATTGGTCGTTCTTGCTGGGCGAGATCGCGCTCTATAGCTTCATCGTTTTGCTGGTCACCGGCGTCTATCTGACGCTGTTTTTCGATCCGTCCATGACCGAGGTCACCTACAACGGCGTATACCAGCCGTTGCGAGGTGTGGAGATGTCGCGGGCCTACGCGTCAGCACTCAACATCTCCTTTGAGGTCCGTGGCGGACTGTTCGTGCGCCAGATTCACCACTGGGCCGCGCTGATGTTCGCCGCCGCGATCATGGTGCACTTGGCCCGCGTCTTTTTCACCGGTGCGTTCCGCCGGCCCCGCGAAGCCAATTGGGTCATCGGCGCGTTGTTGCTCATCGTCACTATGTTCGAGGGCTACTTCGGCTATTCACTGCCCGACGACCTGTTGTCCGGCATCGGGTTGCGAGCCGCGCTGTCGTCGATCACGTTGGGACTACCGGTGATTGGCACATGGTTGCACTGGGCGCTATTCGGCGGCGACTTCCCCGGCGACGTCTTGATCCCGCGGCTTTACGCCATCCATATCTTGATCTTCCCCGCCATTATCTTGGCGTTGATCGGGGCGCATTTGGCGTTGGTGTGGTTCCAGAAACACACTCAGTTCCCCGGCCCCGGGCGCACCGAGCACAATGTCGTCGGCGTGCGGGTGATGCCCGTGTTCGCGGTCAAATCCGGTGCATTCTTCGCGCTGATCGTGGGCATCTTGGGCCTGATGGGCGGCCTGCTGCAGATCAACCCCATCTGGAATCTGGGTCCCTACCGGCCTTCTCAAGTTTCCGCGGGCAGCCAGCCCGACTTCTACATGATGTGGCCGGAAGGGTTAATGCGGCTCTGGCCGGCATGGGAGCTTTACATCGGCCATCACACCGTGCCGGCAACGGTTGCTGTCGCGCTGATTATGGGCCTGGTATTCGTCTTGCTGACCATCTATCCGTTCCTGGAGAAGCGGTTCAGCGGCGATCGCGCCCACCACAACCTGTTGCAGCGCCCGCGAGATGTGCCGGTGCGCACCGCGATTGGAGCGATGGCAATCGCGTTCTACTTGGTGCTCACGCTTGGCGCGATGAACGACATCATCGCGTTGAAATTCCATATCTCGCTCAACGCGACGACCTGGATTGGGCGCATCGGCATGGTCGTGCTGCCGCCGATCGTCTACTTCATCACCTACCGTTGGGCCATCGGTCTACAGCGCAGCGACCGCGCGGTGCTCGAGCACGGCATCGAAACCGGCATCATCAAGCGCTTGCCGCACGGCGCCTACGTTGAACTGCACCAGCCGCTCGGGCGGACGTTACCGCTGACGTACCAGGGCGCCCCGGTACCTACCAAGATGAACAAACTCGGCTCGGGCGGCTCGCCTGGCTCCGGCAGTTTCCTGTTCGCCGACCCCACCGCCGAGGACGCCGCGCTCTCCGAGGCGAACCATGCCGCCGACCAACGCGCCCTCACCGCGCTGCGGGATCGCTAGCGATAGCTGCCGGCTTGCGTATGCCTACCCGCAGCGGGTGTGATCTTCGACTGCTTTGGATACATGGAGAAGACCAGCTGTCACACGGAATGGGGTCGAACCATGAAGCCGATATCGCCGACGGATGCGCTGTTCCTCATCGGTGAGTCACGCGAACACCCGATGCACGTGGGATCGCTGCAGCTCTTTGACCCCCCCGAGGACGCCGGGCCTCACTTCGTCCGGGAGTCCTACCAGGCCATGCTCGAGTGCACGGACGTGCAACCGACCTTCAGCAAGCACCCTGCCTTTTTCGGCGGCGTCACGAACGTCGCGTGGTCCATCGACAAAGACGTTGAGCTCGACTATCACCTTCGCCGCTCGGCGCTCCCCGAGCCTGGACGAGTCCGCGAGCTGTTGGAGCTCGCGTCCCGGTTGCATGGCAGCCTGCTCGACCGTCATCGTCCGCTGTGGGAGGCACACCTCGTCGAAGGTCTTGAGGACGGCCGGTACGCCGTCTACACCAAATATCACCACTCGCTGATGGACGGTGTCTCGGCGCTGCGGCTGATGCAACGCGCTTTTTCGACAGACCCCGACGATGACGAGGTGCGGGTCCCCTGGAGCCTGGGCCCGCGCCAACGTAAGCCGGAAGGAAAACAACCATCTGTGCTGAAGCGGGCGAGCGACGTGACGGGATCGGCGTTGGCGTTGGCACCTTCCATGTTGAAGCTCGCACGAGCAGCGCTGCTCGAACAACAGCTCACCCTCCCCTTCCGGGCACCCCGCAGCATGTTCAATGTTCGGATCGGCGGCGCCCGACGAATAGCCGCGCAGTCCTGGTCGTTAGAACGCATCAAAGCGGTCAAATCGGCCGCCGGCGTCACGGTCAACGACGTAATACTCGCGATGTCGTCGGGAGCCCTTCGCGCCTACCTGATCGATCAGAACGCGCTGCCGGATGACCCGTTGACCGCGATGGTGCCGGTCAATCTGCGCAAGGACGGCGATGACGGCGGCGGCAACATGGTCGGGACCTTCCTGTGCAACCTGGCGACCGATGTCGACGACCCGGCAAAGCGGCTCGAGATCATCGGCACGTCGATCCGCGACACCAAAGAGGTGTTTCAGCAGCTGCCACCCGTTCAACAGCTGGCGTTGTCGGCGTTCAACATCGGCGGGTTGTTCTTTGGGCTGATCCCCGGCTATCTCTCAACCGCGTCGCCGCCGTTCAACATCGTGATTTCGAACGTCTCGACCGGTCGACCTGAGCCGCTGTACTGGCGTGGTGCGCGGTTGGACGGCAACTATCCGCTGTCGATCGCGCTGGACGGGCAGGCGGTCAACATCACCGTGACCAACAACGCCGACAACCTCGACTTCGGACTTGTCGGCTGCCGCCGCAGCGTCCCCCATTTGCAGCGCATGCTGGGCCACTTGGAGACGTCGCTGAAAGATTTGGAGCGCGCCGTCGGCGCATGAGCGCACGCCCAGCGAATTCCAAGGAAGCCGATCTGCGCGGTACGCATAGTCGGCTGTCGGGATGGGTACGTGGTGAGTGAACACTTGTTTCGGAACTCAATGACGATCCATGCGGGAGGAACTTCTCATGCCAGAGGTCGAACTGCACCACGACGGGCACCCGCGTTATCGGCGAATGGTGCGCTTCGACTGGTCGGAGACCCCGTTGCACTGGGTGCCCGACGATCCCTTCGCCACCCACATGATGAATGTGCTGCATCTGCTCCTGCCCGAGGGCGAGCGGCACTTCATCAAGGCCGTGCTCGAAGCGTCGTCGCTGGTCGACGACCCAGAGCTAGAGGCGGCGATCAAACCGTTTATCCAGCAGGAGTCCTGGCACGCCTGGGCGCACCAAGTGGTGCTCGACCATCTGGCCGAGCAAGGCATCGACACCAAGCCCTACACCTCGAGACTCCGCAAAACGTTGTCTGCGACCCTCGGTGATCCGCCCAGATTTTTCCCGCCGCCGTTACAGCGCTGGTGGTTGTATCGGCGTTTGGCTGACGTGGCGGCGCTCGAGCATTTCACCGCGATGTTGGGGCAATGGGTGTTGCAGAACCGAGGTCTGGATTACGCGGGCACCGACCCGATGATGCTGGATCTGCTGCGCTGGCACGGCGCCGAGGAGGTGGAACACCGCTCGCTGGTGTTCGACGTCTACCAGCACGTGTGCGGCAACTACTTCATCAGAGCCTTCTCGATGTTGATGACCACCCCGCTGTTTTTCGGGTGGTGGATTGCCGGCGCGAAATACTTGATGGCCCACGACCCGACCATCGATCAGAAATGGCGCTGGCGAGATTGGCTGCGTGCGGCCCGGGAGTACAAGTTGCCCGGTCCCTGGCAGCTCATGGTGACCCAGCCCGCCCGGTACATGCGGCCTCATCATCATCCGGGTCCCGAAGCGGTCACGACGATGGCCGTTGAGTACATCAAGAATTCACCGGCAGCGAAAGCCGCCCGTGAACGGGCTCATCTAGAAGGAAAGGTCGCAGTTCGATGAGAGTTTCTGTGGACCTTGACACCTGCGACGGCAACGGCGTCTGTATGAGCCTTTGCCACGAGGTTTTCGACGTACGAGAAGACGGGCTGCACCTGCTCCAAGAGCAGCCGTCGCGGGAACTACGCGGACCGTTGAGGGCCGCCGAAGTGTCCTGCCCCACCCAGGCGATAGTGGTGGAGGACTGACGGTATGCCCACAAACCGTCAGTTACAGCAGGTTGTCGTCGTGGGTGCCGGCGTGGCAGGGATGCGGGCGGCGGAGACGCTACGACAGGAAGGCTATGACGGCGACCTCACGATCGTTGGCGCCGAACGGCACTCCCCCTACCATCGGCCGCCGTTGTCGAAGAAGCTGCTCAGCGGTCAGGTGCACCGAGCGGGCATCGACATGGCGCCGCAACTCGACATGGATGCGCGGGTGCTCAGAGGCGCGACAGCGGTCGGCCTGGACATGTCCACACGTACCGTCCAGGTCCGCGACGACGGCCAGAACATGTCCTTGGATTTCGACGGACTTGTCATCGCGACCGGCGCCGAGCCGCGCCGATGGCCGGGCGGCCCGGCCCCCGAAGGCGTACTTCTGCTGCGGACAGTCGAAGACTGTCTGGCCATTCGAGAACGGCTCGGCTCGCGTCCTCGGGTCGTGGTGGTTGGCGGGGGATTCATCGGCGGCGAGGTCGCCGCGACCTGCCGATCGCTCGGGCTGGATGTGACGCTCATTGAGAAGGCCTCCGGGCCATTGGTTCAGGCATTGGGTGCGGAGCTCGCGCCTTGCTGGGCGAAGTTGCATCGCGAGCATGGAGTGGACCTGCGCGTCGGCGTGGGTGTCGACGGATTTGTCGGCAACGGGCACGTGGAAGCAGTTCGACTCACCGACGGTTCGCAAGTCCCCGCCGATGTCGTCATCGTCGGGCTGGGAGTCACTCCCACCACCGCCTGGCTGGAAGGCTCCGGTCTGCATTTGGACGACGGGGTGGTCTGCGATGCGACCGGTGTCGCCCAAGGCAACACCGGCGACGGCATTGTCGTCGCCGCCGGGGATGTGGCGCGCTGGTGGCATCCGCTGTATGAACGACATCTACGTACCGAGCACTGGGATGACGCCGGACGTCAGGGCGCGGCTGCGGCGCACACCTTGCTGGCCGGCCCCGAGCACGCCGAAACCTTCGACGCGGTGCCGTATTTTTGGTCCGACCAATATGACGTCAAGCTGCAGATGCTCGGTGTTCCAACCGATTACGATGCGGTGGAAGTAGTTGAAGGCGATGTCGACGACGGGGAGTTCGTCGCCGCGTATGGGCGTGGCGGCCACACCATCGCGGTACTGGGAACGATTCCCAATCGGCTGCATGCCTACCGCGATGCCATCAGCGACCGTGCGGATTTTCCGCCGAAGCGGCCGGACTAGCCTCTCAGATTTTTATCGACGGCAGCAGTCTGGTCAGGTTCCAGAGCTGATTGCGCCTGGCTGATAGGCACGAGATCGTCAGTGCGGCCGCTGCTATACCGATCAACACGATCACCGCTTGCCACAACCGAAAATCGATGCCGCCGAGTATGAGTTGACGTAATCCGTTGACGCCGTACGTCATCGGGTCAAAGCGATGCAGTACCTGGAATGGCTTCGACGTGGTCTCGACCGGATACATGCCTCCAGCGCTGACGAGCTGCAGCATGAGTAACGCCATGATCAGCACCCGCCCTACCGCCGGACCGACGAGTGCGTTGATCGCCTGAGTCGCCGCGACGAACGCACAAGAAATCAGGACCATAAAGACCAGCATCGCGACAGGATGAGCGGCATGCATCCCGAGGGCGAATCGCACCACGCCATACAGGATTATCGCCTGCACGATCCCGATCACCGCTGCCGGTAGATAACTGGAAAGGGCAACTCGAAGGGCGATCACCTCTGCGGCGATAGCGCGGTTTTGCAAGGGCCGCAGCACCATCCAGAGCACAAGCGCACCGAAAAACAGGGCGAGGGTAAGGAAGAACGGCGCCATGCCGGTGCCGAAGTTAGGTGCGGCGTTCTCATGGGTGGTTTCCAGGTTGACGGGACCACCGATGGTGTCGGCGACGGCCTCTTTCTGCTGGGGCGTCCAGTTGGGCACCTGCTTGGCGCCGTCAGCAAGCTTGGTGGCCAGCCCGGCCGATCCGGCCTTCAGTTGCGCGGTGCCGGATGCCAGCTGTTGTGCTCCGTCGTCAAGTTTGGCGATACCGCTTGCCAATTCGGCGTTCCCGGAAGCGAGCTGCTGGGCTCCGTCGCGTAGTTGGTTGAGCTTGTTCGTCAGCTCCTGTCCCTTGCCGCCGACTTGGTCGAGGGCCGGTTTCAGCGGGCTGCCCGGCGCACCCAGCGTGGAGCTCATCGCGATCGCGGCGTTTTGCGCGTCGGTGAGCTGCTGACGAATCTGCGGCGTGAATTGGTGCTGTCGCAGCTGATCTTGTATCCCCCGTAGCGCCCCTGCAGCGTTGTTCGCTACTGGATCTTGGCTTGCGGAAAGTTGATTGACCACCGAGGTGAGCCCGTTAGCGGCGGCGTCTTGCGCTAGGGCGATGGCATTGATCTGGTCGGCGGCCTGCTGCATCGCGGCTGAGCCCTGGCGCAGCTGTTCGGTGTTGCCGCCGACCGTCGAGAGTGCCTTGCTCACCGCGAGCAGCGGGTCGGTGGCCTCGTTGATGCCGTCGGAAAGCTGCTTGGCGCCGGTGGCAAGCTGCGCCGAGCCGGATCGTGCGGTGTGCAGACCCGCTGAAAGCTGACCGGCGCCGTCATCGACCCGCGCCGCTCCGTCGGCGAGTTGCTTCGCCCCGTCAGCGGCCTGCTTGATTCCTGAGCCAGACGAAACGACCACAGACAGCACCTGATTGACCGCCTGCCCGGATATCCGGCTCGATACGGCGTTGAGTACCTGGCTGATTGCGGTGCGGCCGATGCTCGTGGAGATGTAGTTGTTGGCGTCGTTGTAAACGGCGATGAGGTTGGCTTGCCTTGGTTGTCCGGTGACTGGCGATGCGATCGCCGCGCTGAAGTCGGGCGGCAACTCGAGCATGAAGTAGTACCTGCCGTGTTCGACTCCGTCGCGCGCCTCGTCGGGGTTTACGACGTGCCAGTCCAGGCTGCGGTCGGCCGTCAGACCTTTGGCGATCTCGGAGCCGGCGTTGAATTGTTGTCCTGAGACGACCGCACCGCGGTCGGAGTTGACGAGTGCGACAGGCATCTTGTTCACATGGCCGAAGGGATCCCAGTACGCCCACAGGTACAACGCTCCGTACACCAGCGGAAGCAGCATCAAGACCACGATCGCCGCACGAGTCATTCGGCTGCGGCCGAAACGCTTTATTTCCGAACCAAATGCGAGCCCGGCAAGCATCGTTAGTCCTTTCCTGTCAGCGTGCGGTGATCGTGTATGTCGTGGTCGGGGGCATCAGTGCCCAGCGGGTTGGTCACCCCGACAACGACCGTGCGTTGCGCGGCGATCGCGCCGAGCCGCTCGACGGCGATGGCCCGCCGCGAGTTGTCGCGAACCTGCTCGAGATCGCCGACCACGAGGATCGGTCGATTGGAAAACACTGCGAGAGTGATTCGCAGCAAGAACAGTTCCAAGTCGGACAGCTCCACGATGTATGAATCGGCCGACGGCACGGGCATCTGCCCAAAGACTTCGCCCAGTTCGGGCTGACCGGACTCGACCGGCACCCGCGCGTACCACGGCGCCAGCCACCTGCGCTGTTCGGCCAGCACGGTCTGCACTGTCACCGTCTCCTCGAGGTCATCGATGTCAGCGAACGCCGCGATCGAGCAGTGTCGGCGGATCGCGCGTGGTTCCGAATCCCCCAGCACGGTCACCGTGCCGTGCGTGGCTTTCAGCCGGCCGGCAAGTGTCAACAGCAGAGCTGTCTGGCCCGGTCCTCCGGGCATTTGGATGGCGTGGAATCCGGGGGTCAATGCGAGATCGATGCCCGAGAACAGTGGCCCGTGCTCGCCGTCCACGCCCAGCCCGGTGGCGGTGATCAGCGCGGCCGGGGCGGCAGCGTCTTGCTCGTCCTGTGCGTCCATTGAATTTGCTCATTTCTGCGATCGCGGACGTTAGGTCTATTCGACCAAAACGTGCGGCCTCAATGTGAGCTTGTGTCCGAATACACGGCAGTCGAAGTGCGTGGTTTACGGCACCGGCGCGCTGGAGGCGCGAATTGGCCACGGCCGCGCCGAGACCGGTGCTGCGCTGCGTCAGCTCACGTCGCGGTAGCGAACGTGCTGGAAAGCGCTGTGCGGTACGGGCGTTCGTCGAGCCAGGAGATCACATTGGGATCGGCACATGCCGAGAGAAGTGACCTGACTACCTCCGCATTTGGGCGACGCAGCCAGGTCGAGCGCCCTGCGCCGGTTATCCGGGACCTGGCGCGCCCGGTTCCGGTGGCACGTGCTGCCAGCCGTCTGCATCGGAATAGGTCCACCCACAGGGCGCATATTCCAAATGGAACCAACCAGAGTCGCCGGATGTCCAGCACTTCGGCCCATTCGGGTCAGGCGCGTCAGGGTCGGCAAGAGCGACGCCGCTGCCGCTAGCCAGCAGAGCAGCCGTGAGACCCCCGACAATCATG
>NZ_JBATXN010000262.1:0-5373 GCF_049673265.1 Mycobacterium sp.
GCCACCGCACGGTGGTTGATCCTGCCGACCTCGACGCGGTGGCGCGCCAGCTCGGCCGCGAGCCGCGCGGAGTGCTTCAGATCGCGTACCGGTGCCCCAATGGTGAACCCGGTGTGGTCAAGACCGCACCCAGATTGCCTGACGGCACACCGTTTCCGACGCTGTATTACCTGACGCACCCGGCGCTAACCGCAGCGGCGAGCAGGTTGGAGTCGGCGGGAATGATGCGAGAGATGACGCAGCGACTGCGGGACGACGCCGAACTGGCCGCTGCCTATCGACGGGCGCACGAGTCGTATCTGGCCGAGCGGGACGCCATCGAGCCATTGGGAACGGCGTTTTCCGGCGGTGGCATGCCCGACCGGGTCAAGTGTCTGCATGTGCTGATCGCGCACTCGCTGGCCAAAGGCCGGGGAACCAATCCGCTCGGTGACCAGGCGCTGGCGGTGCTGGCGGCCGAGCCGTCGATGGCTGGGATCCTGAATCCGGGGGAGTGGGCATGATGAGCAGGGTCGCGGGAATCGACTGCGGTACCAACTCAATTCGGCTGCTGATCGCCGATGCGGTCGACGGGAAGCTGCGAGATGTGCACCGCGAGATGCGTATCGTGCGGCTCGGTCAGGGCGTCGACGCGACCGGTCGATTCGCGCCTGATGCTCTGGCGCGCACCCGCACCGCCCTCGTCGACTACGCGGCGCTGTGTGCGACGCACCGCGTTGACCGGATACGGATGGTCGCGACATCGGCGGCACGCGACGCCGGCAATCGCGATGTCTTCTTCGCGATGACGGCCGACGTGTTGGGCGGCGTGGTCGACGGTTCCGTCGCCGAGGTGATCACCGGCGTCGAAGAGGCCGAACTCTCCTTTCGTGGGGCGGTCAACGAACTAGACTCCGCCGCAGCGCCTTTCGTCATCGTCGATTTAGGCGGCGGATCGACCGAGATCGTGCTCGGGACGGACTCCGTCGTGGCGAGCTTTTCGGCCGACATCGGCTGCGTGCGGCTGACTGAGCGGTGTCTGCGTTCGGACCCGCCGACGGCTGCCGAGGTCGCGGCGGCCCGCGAAGTGGTTCGCGAACGGCTCGGCGAGGCGCTGCGCGCCGTGCCCGTGCAACAAGCCCGCACCTGGGTGGGTGTGGCCGGCACGATGACGACGATCGCGGCGCTGGCGCACGACATGACGACCTATGATTCTGCGGCCATTCACCTTTCGCGGGTTGACATGGACCGGCTTTTCGCGGTGTGCGACAACCTGATCAATATGTCTCGAGCACAGCGCACTGCGCTCGGGCCGATGCACGAGGGACGCGCCGACGTGATCGGTGGCGGCGCGATCGTGATCGAGGAAGTGGCGTTGGCGCTGCGTGAACGCGCCGGCATCGACGCGTTGACGGTCAGCGAGCACGACATCCTGGACGGCATCGCGCTCTCGATCGCCGACTGATCTCAGATCCCTCAGGCGGGAACCGGAGCAGACCAACGGGAGTCTTAAATGTCATGAGCAACACGCTGAGCACCGATTTCGATCTGATGCATTCGGTTGCGAGGTCCATCGACACCCACAATGAAGAGATCCGGACGACGCTGCACGCCTTCATCGGTCGCATGAGCAGTGTGCCGCCGTCGGTGTGGGGCGGGGCCGCGGCGGCGCGATTCAAGGATGTGGTGCAGCGGTGGAACGCGGAGTCGATGAAACTCAACCATGCCCTGCACGGAATCGCGGAGACCATTCGCTATAACGAAGTCGCGCTGCGGGAATCGGCCGACAGCCATGCCCACCACATCGGCACCGCCGCCGCGGACCTGTGAGGCCATCAATGGACCCGCAGTTGGCGTACGACTTCGACGAGATCGAATGCTCGGTTCGCCAGGAAATCCACGCCACCGCCGCCCGATTCAACGCCGCCCTGCAGGAGTTGAAATCTCACGTCGCGCCGCTGCAAGAACTGTGGACCCGCGAAGCTGCCACGGCGTACGGGATCGAGCAGCTGAGATGGCATCAGGCGGCCACCGCGCTCAACGAAATACTGGTCGAACTCGGAAACGCGGTCCGCGCGGGCGCCGAGGATGTCGCCGCCGCCGATCACCGGGCGGCTGGGGTATGGGCCCGGTAGTGACCCGATAACAGACTCTGCGCGGTCCCGGCGGAAGGGAGAGACGTCGGGACCGCGCAGTGCTAAATCGGGTCGGGCGTTTGACCTGATGACGACGGATTCGGCGAGATTACGCTGAGAGCTGTGCTTTCGCCGCAGACCACAACCCTGGCCGCAATCTCAACGCAGATTGCTTCACCCATCGCAGTGTCCGTCGGCCGTTTTGACCTGCGTGGATAACGGCCGGTAAGCTGCACCGTTGGCGTGCGGTACGCCGGGACTCGGGTCAATGTCGGTCGCCGAGACACTCCCTTGCCGTGGACGCCGGACCGGCACCCGGGTCACACCCGGGATCCACCCGAGAAGAGAAGGTAAGCGCTGTGTCTACCTATGCGCCGAAGGCGGGTGACACCACGCGGGCGTGGTATGTCATCGACGCCACGGACGTGGTGCTCGGCCGCCTTGCCGTCGCGGCAGCCAACCTGCTGCGCGGCAAGCACAAGCCGACATTCACCCCCAATGTTGACGGTGGCGACTTCGTCATCGTGATCAATGCCGAGAAGATCGCCCTCAGCGGCGACAAACTGCACAAGAAGCTGGCTTACCACCACTCGGGCTATCCCGGCGGCCTGCGGAAACGCACGATCGGTGAGCTGATGGAAAAGCACCCCGACCGGGTGGTGGAGAAGGCGATCCTCGGCATGCTGCCGAAGAACAAGCTCGGCCGTCAGATCAAGCGCAAGCTGCGCGTCTACGCCGGGTCGCAACACCCCCACACCGCCCAGCAGCCGGTTACATACGAGATCAAGCAGGTGGCCCAATGACCGAAACCGCAGGAACTGAGACCACGGAAACCGCGACCGCGGAAACCGAGACCGCGGCAACCGAGACCGCCGAAGCCGCTGAAGGCACAGCCGCGCAGCCTTCCGAGGCTGCCGCGCCTGCGACACGGACAGACTCTTTCGTGATCGAGCGTCCGATCCAAACAGTCGGTCGCCGCAAGGAGGCTGTGGTCCGGGTTCGTCTGGTGCCCGGCAGCGGCAAATTCGACCTCGACGGCCGCAGCCTGGAGGCCTACTTCCCCAACAAGGTGCACCAGCAGCTGATAAAGGCGCCATTGGTGACCGTGGACCGGGTGGAGAGCTTCGACATCTTTGCCCACCTCGATGGCGGCGGCCCGTCCGGCCAGGCCGGTGCGCTGCGCCTGGCGATCGCCCGGGCATTGATCGTGGTCTCGCCCGACGACCGGCCCGCCCTGAAGAAGGCCGGCTTCCTTACCCGCGACCCGCGTGCCATCGAGCGCAAGAAGTACGGCCTGAAGAAGGCCCGCAAGGCGCCGCAGTACAGCAAGCGCTGATCCCCGCGGCGATCACGGCCGCGTTTCAGTTGGGTGGCACTACGGGCAATCCCCTTGTCACCCGCATGCGCGGTTACCAACTGTGAGAGGTTTGTCCGCATGGGTCGACTGTTCGGCACCGATGGCGTGCGCGGCGTCGCCAATCGAGAGCTCACCGCTGAGCTCGCGCTGGCGCTGGGCGCCGCGGCAGCTCGACGGCTGAGCAGCTCCGATGGTGCACGTCGACGCGTCGCGGTGGTCGGTCGTGATCCGCGGGCCAGTAGCGAGATGCTGGAAGCGGCGGTGATCGCGGGTCTTACCAGCGAAGGCGTGGACGCGCTGCGAGCCGGGGTGCTGCCGACACCGGCGGTCGCATACCTGACCAGCGCCTACGACGCCGACTTCGGGGTGATGATCTCGGCGTCGCACAACCCGATGCCCGACAACGGCATCAAGATCTTCGGGCCGGGCGGGCACAAGCTCGACGACGCCGCAGAGGACCAGATCGAGGATCTGGTCGCGGCCGGGCCGGGGCTGCGTCCCACCGGGGCGGGGATCGGACGGGTGATCGACGCCGAGGACGCGCTGGAACGCTACGTGCGCCAGGTCGGCAAGGCCGGCACCGTCGCGCTCGACGGACTGACCGTCGTCGTCGACTGCGCACATGGCGCGGCCTCGGTGGCCGCACCACGTGCTTACCGCGCGGCCGGCGCTCGGGTCATCGCGATCCACTCCGAACCCAACGGGCTCAACATCAATGACCGCTGCGGGTCGACGCATCTGGACGCACTGCGATCGGCGGTCCTCGAGCACGGCGCCGACCTGGGTCTGGCGCACGACGGGGATGCCGACCGGTGCCTTGCGATCGATGCCGCCGGCGAAGTCATCGACGGCGACGCGATCATGGTGATTCTGGCGCTGGCGATGCAGGACGCCGGTGAACTGGCCGGCAACACCCTGGTGGCCACCGTGATGAGCAATCTCGGGCTGCATCTGGCGATGCGCGCGGCCGGTGTGACGGTCCGCACCACCAGCGTCGGTGACCGCTACGTCTTGGAAGAGCTGCGATCCGGTGACTACAGCCTCGGCGGCGAGCAATCCGGCCACATCGTGCTGCCCGGGTTGGCCACCACCGGCGATGGCATCCTCATCGGCCTACGGCTGATGTCGCGGATGGCGCAGACCGGCTCGTCGCTGGCCGCGCTGGCCTCCGCGATGCACACGCTGCCGCAGGTGCTGATCAACGTCGAGGTTACCGACAAGGCCGCCGCGGTCGCCGCGCCCTCGGTTCGTTCCGCCGTTCAGCAGGCCGAGGATGAGCTTGGTGACACCGGGCGAATCCTGTTGCGCCCCTCGGGAACCGAGCAGTTGATTCGAGTGATGGTGGAAGCAGACGACGAGTCCACCGCCCACCGCCTGGCCACCCTGGTCGCCGAGACGGTACGCGCCCAGCACTGAACGCCTGATTGCTACGCGGAACTGCAGGCCGGCGCGATGCGTCGAAGCCGGTATGGGACAACAAAATGCGTTCGTCGACGCCGCAGCAGTGCGGACGATCGCGAGCCGATTCGACGACACCGCGCAACTCATTGACGACGCGATGCGCACCCACCTTGCACGGCTGGCCTTCGACGGCTCTGGTGCCGGACGGGCGTATACCGGCCACGGTGACGCGCTGCGGGTCGCCGTGAATCGGTTGGCCGGTGGACTTTCCCAATGGGCGCGAGCGAGCGTGGAGATCGCCACGGCGCTACGGGCCAGCGCCGAACGCTACGCCGAGGCGGACCTGAGTGCCGCGGGGCGGGTGAGTCTTGGCTGACCGGTTCGACGTTGCGGCCCGGTTGGCCGAGGGTCAGTCCGCCGTCGAGCACACGCAGACCTATGTGCAGGCATGCCATGCGCTCGGTTATCAGCATCCCGACCTGACCGCGAACGGCTCACAGG
>NZ_JBATXN010000263.1:0-4612 GCF_049673265.1 Mycobacterium sp.
GCTCTGGACCGGTCGGATCGTCTGGCAGCGCGACTGTCGCTGGCCTACGCGCTGACCTGGCAGGGCCGTGGACGAGAAGCGGGCGCGGTGCTGGAGTCGGTCGATCCCGACCAGCTGTCGCAGCCCGAGCTGATCGAGTGGGCGCTGCCGCGGGCGGCCAACCAGTTCTGGATGCTCAGCGAGCCGGAACGCGCGACGGCGTTTCTGCAGGCGATGCGGAACCGGATCTCGGCTCCGACGGCCTTGACCACCCTCGACGCGCTCGCCGCGACCTTTGCGATGAACGCGGGCACCCCGCTGCGAGCGCTGCGGATTGCGGACGAGGTGTTGGCGTCGCCGCATGCCGAGGGGGTGGCCGTGGGGTGGGCCGCCTCGGCGGCGGCGCTGAGCTCGGCGCGCACTGGCCGCTTTGACGACGTCGAGTCGCTGGCCGGCCGTGCGATGGCCGCCGACCATCCCGGTCTGCTGAGGTTCACCAGCGGCTTCGGCCGGATCACCGCGCTGCTGATGGCCGGTCGGCTGACTGAGGCCCGCGCGTTGGCGCAGCGCTACACCGACTTCGCCGAGCTGCAGCAGCCAGGCCGGGCGATCGGCGAGACGCTGGTGGGCTACGTCGCGATCGCCCAGGGCGATTTCGACGCCGCGGTGACGTTGCTGAGCCGGGGCGCCGATCCCCTTGCGCGAACCGGCTATTCCTGGGGTCCGCTGTCGCTGACACTGCTCGCGCAGGCGCTTGGCCAGCAAGGTGAACAACTCGAGGCCGCAAAGGTTTTCAGCCGCGCTGAGTCTCGGCACGGTCTGAAGTCGACGCTGTTCGCTCCGGAGTTGGCGTTGGCCAAGGCGTGGTCGAAGGCCGCGCGCGGCGACACCACGGGCGCGATCGAATCTGCCCGTGAGGCTGTGCAAGCGGCCGAACGCGGGGGCCAGTCGGCGATCGCGCTGCGCGCGCTTCAGGACGCGGCGCGGCTCGGCGATACCCGGGCGGTGTTCAAGGCCGAACGTTTGTCGGTCGAGGTGGACTGCGTGCTCGGCAGGCTCACGCTCGCGCATGCCCGCGCGCTGGCCAATCGTGATTCCGCGGCGCTGGCCGACGTGGCTGCCGACTTGGCCGACCGCGGGCTGCATCCTGCTGCCGCCGACGCATCCGCCCAGGCGCAGCGCGGTTAGCTGCTCAGATACTCGCGCAGCATCGCTACCGCGGCGGTGATCTGGTCGACGGGCACCCGCTCGTCGCGGGTATGCGCCAGGTTGGGATCGCCCGGTCCGTAGTTGACCGCGGCGATCCCCCGCGCGGCGAACCTCGCCACATCGGTCCACCCGTATTTCGCCCGCACCTGCCCGGCGGCGGCCTCGACCAGGGCCTTGGCGGGGGGCTTGGACAACCCGGGCAGCGCACCGGCGGCAAGGTCGGTCTGCTCGATCCGCACGTCGAGGCCGGCGAAAACCTCGTGGACGTGGCGAAATGCAGCATCTGCTGAGCGGTCAGGCGCGAAGCGGAAGTTCACCGTCACCGACGCGGCGTCGGGGATGACATTGCCGGCGACACCGCCGTCGATGCCTACCGCCGACAACCCTTCGCGGTAGGTGCAGCCGTCGATCTCCACATTGCGGGGCTGATAGCCCGCCAGTCGATCGAGCACAGCGCCCAGCTTGTGAATAGCGTTGTCGCCCAACCACGATCGCGCTGAGTGCGATCGGGTTCCGGTCGCGTGGATGACCACCCGCAGCGTGCCCTGACAGCCCGCCTCGATGAAGCCGCCGGTCGGTTCACCAAGGATCGCGACGTCGGCCGATAGCCAGTCGGGTAGCTCGCGCTCGATACGTCCCAAACCGTTTGCGGCCGAATCGATTTCCTCGCAGTCGTAGAACACCAACGTCAGGTCGTGCGTGGGCGCGGTGACGGTGGCGGCCAGATGAAGGAACACCGCGTCGCCCGACTTCATGTCGGTGGTGCCGCAGCCGTACAGCGCATCACCGTCTCGTCGGCTCGGCAGGTTGTCGGCTACCGGGACGGTGTCCAGATGCCCGGCGAGAAGAACTCGCGTCGGTCGGCCCAGCGCCGTGCGCGCCAACACCGCATTGCCGCTGCGGATCACCTCGTACCCCAACGCCTTGGGAGTCTGGGCCCGCAGCGCGGCTTCGACCTCGTCGGCGATGCGCTGTTCCTGCCGCGACTCACTGGGTATATCGACCAGAGCTGCGGTCAGCTCGATGGGGTCGCCGCGGAGGTCCAGCACGATCCCAGCGTAGTGGGTGGGTAGCGTGGGCCACGTGACTGCAGCTTCCGGCATTGGGCTGGCAACGTTGGCCGGCAACGGGTCGATCCTCGACACTTGGTTCCCCGCACCTGAACTGATCGAATCCGGCGAAGGCGGCACGGTGCGGCTCTCGGTGGCGGAGGTTCCCGACGAGTTGGCCGCGCTGGCCGGACGCGACGACGCCCGCGGTACCGAAACCGCCGTGGTGCGCACCGTGATCGGCTCGCTGGACGACAAAGCCGCCGACGCCTACGACGCCTATCTGCGACTGCATTTGCTGTCGCATCGACTGGTCGCGCCGCACGGGCTCAACGCCGACGGTTTCTTCGGCGTCTTGACCAATGTGGTGTGGACAAACCACGGGCCCTGCGCGGTCGAGGGTTTCGAGGCGGTACGGGCCCGGCTGCGCAGTCGCGGCCCCGTCAGCGTCTACGGCGTGGACAAGTTTCCCCGGATGGTCGACTACGTGCTGCCGACCGGGGTGCGCATCGCCGACGCCGACCGCGTCCGGTTGGGCGCGCATCTTGCGTCGGGCACGACGGTGATGCACGAGGGATTCGTCAACTACAACGCCGGCACCTTGGGCGCCTCGATGGTGGAGGGCCGCATCTCGGCGGGCGTGGTGATCGGCGACGGCTCCGACATCGGCGGCGGCGCGTCGATCATGGGAACGCTGTCCGGCGGTGGCACCGAGGTGATTTCCGTCGGCAAGCATTGTCTGCTCGGCGCCAACGCCGGTCTGGGCATTTCACTCGGCGACGACTGCATCATCGAAGCTGGCCTGTATGTCACTGCGGGCACCAAAGTTGTGACGCCCGAAGGAAATTCGGTCAAGGCGCGTGAGCTCTCGGGCGGCAGCAACATGCTGTTCCGTCGCAATTCGGTGACCGGTGCGGTCGAGGTGGTTTCTCGGGATGGCCGAGGGATCGCACTCAATGAGGACCTGCACGCCAACTAGCTAGGCGACACCCAACGTCTTACCCGCCCTTCGATCCGCTGCTGTTAAGAAACCGTCAAGGAAATCTGGCGCCGCCCTGCTGAGGGAACGCCAGCATATCGCGATGTATGCGTTGGGGCGGGCGTGCTGTGATCAGTGGCACGAGAGTCCACCTTGACTGCGGAATAACCTACGTTGCAAGCGATTTCAACGCAGTGTGTGGTCGGCTCGCGGTCCGGGGACTCGCACACGCGACAGTGATTTGCACCGTCATCTGAGCTTGATTGCACGACTTCTGCTGTTGCCACAGTGCTTGTCCCCAACACCGGGGAACGTGCCACACTGCCAAGGCAAGTCCACAGAAATGGACTGATGTCAACCTTTTCGGATATCACGACTCTAAAGGAGCCATACTCATGTCTTTTGTAACCGCACAGTCTCCAGCGTTGTCGGCTGCGGCGAGCCACCTGCAAATCCTTGGCTCTGCGATGGCCGATCAGAACGCGGCCGCAGCAACACCCACGACGGGCGTGATCCCCGCAGCCGCCGACGAGGTTTCCGCATTGCAGGCAATGCAATTTTCCGCCTACGGCACCTGGTACCAGCAGGTCAGCGCACAAGCCGCGGCGGTTCACCAAATGCTGGTCAACACCCTCGGATCCAGCGCCGGTGCCTACGGCGAGACCGAGTCGGCCAACCAGGCCGCGACGGGTTCGACGTCGCTGTCAGGACTTCTCAGTGCCCTGACCGGGGGGTCTTCAGCGGCAACCGGCCCCGCGCAGACCGGCGGCCTTTCGTCGTCATTCGGCTCGGCAATCGGTACCCCGTTCAACTGGGCCCAGAACTTCTCCGCCGCGTCGTCGGACATGTGGGACCTGGCCCAGGGCCAATTCATTCCCCAGTCCGGCAGCAGTTCGGCGGCTGCTCTTGGCTTGACGGGCGAGCTCAGCACGCCGCCCCCGGCGGTCGCGCCGGGCCCCGTAGGCGGCGACGGTCTCGGTGCGATGCCGGTATCGGCGGGCGTGGGTCAGGCGTCCTCCATCGGCAAGTTGTCGGTGCCGCCCAGCTGGGCTGCGGGTGATATCGGCGCGATGAGTTCCGGCCCCGCGGCCTCATCAGGCGCCGGCTGGACCAACACAGCTCCGCAAGGCGCGACGGTTACCACGCTGCCCGGCGGGGCGCCGTCGGTTGCCTCGGCCGGCCGCGGCGGCTACGGCATCGGCGCGCCGCGCTACGGCGCCAAGCCCACCGTGATGCCCAAGCCGACGGTCGTTTAACCCACTCGACGGCCAACGCGGCCATTGAACACCAGCTAACTACGAACAGGATTTATGAAATGGTTCTCGATTTCGCAGCATTACCCCCGGAAATCAACTCCGCCCGCATGTACGCCGGCCCCGGGGCGGGTCCGATGATG
>NZ_JBATXN010000264.1:0-2510 GCF_049673265.1 Mycobacterium sp.
CTGCTCGACATCGGCTACAAAACCGAAGGGGTCATCCCCTCCCGCGAACTGTCCATCAAGCACGACGTCGACCCCAACGAGGTCGTTTCCGTGGGCGATGAGGTCGAAGCCCTGGTCCTCACCAAGGAGGACAAAGAGGGCCGGCTGATCCTGTCCAAGAAGCGCGCCCAGTACGAGCGCGCCTGGGGCACCATCGAGGAACTCAAGGAGAAAGACGAGGCCGTCAAGGGCACCGTCATCGAGGTCGTCAAGGGCGGCCTGATCCTCGACATCGGGCTGCGCGGCTTCCTACCCGCTTCGCTGGTTGAGATGCGGCGGGTCCGCGATTTGCAGCCGTACATCGGCAAGGAGATCGAAGCCAAGATCATCGAGCTGGACAAGAACCGCAACAACGTGGTGCTTTCCCGACGCGCCTGGCTGGAGCAGACGCAGTCCGAGGTGCGCAGCGAGTTCCTCAACCAGCTGCAAAAGGGCGCCATCCGCAAGGGTGTGGTGTCCTCCATCGTCAACTTCGGCGCGTTCGTCGACCTCGGCGGTGTTGACGGTCTGGTGCACGTCTCCGAGCTGTCCTGGAAGCACATCGACCACCCGTCCGAGGTGGTTCAGGTCGGTGACGAGGTCACCGTGGAGGTGCTCGACGTCGACATGGACCGCGAGCGGGTTTCGTTGTCGCTCAAAGCAACTCAGGAAGACCCGTGGCGGCACTTCGCCCGCACGCATGCCATCGGCCAGATCGTGCCGGGCAAGGTCACCAAGCTCGTTCCGTTCGGTGCGTTCGTGCGGGTTGAGGAGGGCATCGAAGGTCTGGTGCACATCTCCGAGCTGGCCGAGCGGCACGTCGAGGTGCCCGACCAGGTGGTTGCCGTCGGCGACGATGCGATGGTCAAGGTCATCGACATCGACCTGGAGCGACGCCGGATTTCGTTGTCGCTCAAGCAGGCCAACGAGGACTACACCGAGGAGTTCGACCCCGCCAAGTACGGCATGGCCGACAGCTACGACGAGCAGGGCAACTACATCTTCCCGGAGGGCTTCGACGCCGAAACCAACGAGTGGCTAGATGGTTTCGACACCCAGCGCACCGAATGGGAGGCCCGCTACGCCGAGGCCGAGCGCCGGCACAAGATGCACACCACGCAGATGGAGAAGTTCGCCGCGGCCGATGCCGCCGCTGCCGAGCATCCGCAGGCCAACGGCTCGTCTGGCGAAGAACAGCAGAGCGGCGGCTCGCTGGCCAGCGACGCGCAACTCGCCGCCCTGCGGGAGAAGCTCGCCGGTAGCGCCTAACCAGGCATGCTTCGGATCGGGCTGACCGGCGGTATCGGCGCTGGTAAGTCGGCGGTGTCGTCCACCTTTTCGCAGTGCGGCGGGGTGGTCGTCGACGGTGACGTGATCGCCCGCGAGGTGGTCGAGCCCGGCACCGAAGGATTGGCCGCACTCGTCGACGCGTTCGGCGATGACATTCTGCAGCCCGACGGCGCGCTGGATCGTCCGGCGTTGGCGGCCAAGGCATTCAGCAGCGACGAGACCAGGGCCACCCTCAACGGAATCGTTCATCCGCTGGTGGGTAAGCGTCGCGCCGAGCTGATCGCCGCGGTGCCGGACGATTCGGTGGTGGTGGAGGACATCCCGCTGCTGGTGGAGTCGGGGATGGCGCCGTTGTTCCCTTTGGTCGTCGTGGTGTACGCCGACGCGGAAATGCGGATGGCGCGGCTGGTCGACCAGCGCGGCATGGCTGAGGACGACGCCCGCGCGCGTATCGCCGCACAGGCTTCCGATGACCAGCGTCGCGCGGTTGCCGATGTCTGGCTGGACAATTCGAGTACCCCAGAAGCGTTGGCCGAGCGCGCTCGTGCGGTGTGGGACATGCGCATCATGCCGTTCGCCAACAATCTCAGCGCTGGTCGCGTCGTTCGCCCCGCAGTCCGACTGGTGCCGGCCGATCTGGCCTGGCCCGACCAGGCTGCGCGCATCCTCGCCCGTCTCAAGGCCGCGTGTGGCGCAAAGGCGTCGCGCGTTGATCACATCGGTTCCACCGCGGTTCCCGGGCTGGCCGCGAAGGACGCGATCGACATTCAGATCACCGTCGAATCTCTCGCGGTGGCAGACGAACTCGATGCCGCCTTACTATCCGCGGGTTATCCACGCGTCGAGAATGTCTGCAGCGACATCATCAAGGCCGATGCCCGCAGCACCGTGGACCGCTACGACCACAATGACGATCCGACGTTGTGGCACAAGCGGCTTCATGCGTCGGCAGATCCCGGACGCCCGACATTGGTACACCTGCGGGTGGACGGCTGGCCCGATCAGCAATTCGCCCTGCTGTTCGTCGACTGGCTGAAAGCCAATCCCGAAGTCCGCGACGAGTACCTGGCTGTCAAACGCAGTGCGGAGCAGGCAGCATCCCCGGACGGAGACATCGAACGGTATCTGGCGGTCAAGGAGCCGTGGTTCTCCGAGGCATACGGCCGGGCGTGGGACTGGGCCGACCGATCGGGTTGGCGGCC
>NZ_JBATXN010000265.1:0-6986 GCF_049673265.1 Mycobacterium sp.
TGGCGATCACCAGGGCGATGACCAGGGCGGCGACCAGCAGCACCGCAGCACCAGTGACGATCCACAGCCAGCGCGGTGCCTTCGCCCTGCCAGGCGTGGGTTCTTCCGGCGGTTGATCCGCCAGAGGTTGACCGTGCGTCCAGTACCGCGGCAGTTGCTCGGTCGGGTGGGTTGCGTTCGAATTGGGCACTGTGCCGGGGTAGGACGGGGGCGGATAGGACGACTGTCCGCTGTATGCCGGGTCGGCGTACGGCGGATAAGGCGCACGTATCCGTTGGGTTTGTTCGGTCCCCTCTTGAGCTGAACGGGTCTGCTCGGACCGACGCGGATCGTTCATGCCCACCTCATGGTGGCAGGGTACCTGCAGCACGACGCCCGCCGCCGAGACTTTCGCTGAGCAGCCGGGATCCGCGCAGGCTGAGTCAGATTGCTGATAGGCGCAGCGCCGCCGGTGCGCTTTCGGGCACGATCGGGCGGCTCGGCCGAACCGGCGAAATCCGCTGATAAGTGGAGCCGAGTGGCGGACGTGGGTCGGGTTCGCCCTTGTTGGGCCAGAGCGCGACCGCCCGTTCCGACTGCGCGGTGATCGTCAACGCCGGGTTGGCGCCGAGGTTCGCCGAAATAGCGGAGCCATCAATCACATGCAAGCCCGGATACCCGTAGAGCCGTTGATACGGGTCGACGACGCCGGACGCGGGTGAATCGCCGATAGGACAACCGCCGATGAAATGCGCTGTGGTTGGAATGTTGAAGATGTCGTTGTACAGGCCCCGAGGATCGCCGTCGATCTTGTCGGCTGCGCGCCGGGCGACGTCATTTGCGGTCGGAATCCAGTTTGGGTTGGGCTCGCCCTTGCCCTGGCGGGAGGTCATCGTGGTGCCGAGAAGGCCGCGCTTGAGGTAGGTGGTGAGCGAGTTGTCGAGATCCTGCATCACAAGCAGGAGCACCCCCCGCTCGGTGGCCTTCCGAATGTTAAAGGTCCGGATGAACGCAGCTGGGTGGCGCAGGTTGACCAATGCCCATTTGGCGAGGCGGTGTTTGTCGCCGTCCACCAGCGTGGTGCTCAGCAGTGCCATCGCGTTGCTGCCCTTGCCGCCGCGGAAGGCTTCGATGTGGGTGTTCACATCAGGGTGGATCGATGATGTCCCTGCGATGCCTTGGGCCAGGTCGGTTCGCGTGCGGGAGATGGCAGCCAGGACGGCCTCCGAGTTGGTTCGCGCCAGTTCTCCCAACCGTGGCGATATCCGCGGTAGCGAACCGCTGGCCCGCAGTCGATGCAGCAGATTTTGCGTGCCGATCGCGGCGGCGGAAAACACGACCTGATCGGCCCGCCAGGTTCGGCGTTGCCTGCGTATCCACCGTCCACTGTGAACGGTTTCGACTTCATACCCACCGCCCGCTAATTCACGCACGTCGACGACCGTTGTCATGGGATGAATCTGTGCCCCAGCCTTTTCCGCCAGATACAGATAGTTACGTTCGGTGGTGTTCTTGGCGTTGTGCGGGCATCCGGTCATGCATTGGGCGCAGAAGATACAGCCGGCGCGATCGGGTCCCAGACCACCGAAGTAAGGGTCGGGCACCGTCTTACCGGGCTCACCGAAGAACACGCCCACCTGAGTCGGGTGGAATGTGTCCCCGACACCCAGATCGCCGGCGACCGACTTCAAGATCTCGTCTGCTGTTGTCAATCTCGGATTCGTGGCGACACCCAGCATGCGTTTGGCCTGATCGTAGTGCGGTGCCAATTCGGCCTTCCAGTCGGTGATAGCAGCCCACTGCGGATCGTTGTAGAACTGCTCGAGCGGCTCGTAGAGGACGTTGCCGTAGATCAACGAACCCCCGCCCACCCCAACAGCCGATTGAATAAGGACGTTCTTCAGTACGGTCATTTGCATGGGGCCAATGAGGCCGAAATGCGGGTGCCACCATGATTTTCGCAAATGCCAGTTGTTGGGCGGGTAATCCTCCATGTGCCAGCGGGCGCCCTTCTCGAGCACGCCGACGCGATACCCCTTTTCGCTCAGCCGAAGAGCGGTAACAGATCCGCCGAAACCCGATCCGATCACGATCACGTCATAGTCGGGACTCATCGAAGTCCTCTCGCAGGCTGCGTAGGGCCATCAATCGACCGCGATCGAGCCTCCGCAGAGACGCTGAGAATACGTCCGGCCGATCAGTTATGGCTCGGATTGAGCAAGTGCGTCACTAACGCGACGCGTCGACGGTCAGCGCCGCAACCGTCATCGCCCGCATCACCGCCCGAGACCGTGCCGCCCTGCCGTCGGCGGGCTTGAGGCTGTGTGGAGTCGAGTTGAGCAGCCCGAACACCGCGTGCGCCATCAGCCGCGCGTCAGTCTCGGCAAGTCCGGGCTCGAGCTCGCGTAGGACGCCCACCCAGACCTCGACGTATTGGCGCTGTGCGCGGCGCACCTGGCGCTGCGCCGCGGCCGGTAGGTGGGCCAGGTCGCGGTCCTGGATGCGGATGAGATCCGGTTCGCCCAGCGCGAAGTCGAGGTGAAAGTCGATCAAGCCGTCCAGCGCCGCGACGGCGTCGGACTCGCGGGATCTGACCTCGCGCGCACCCGCGAGCAGACGGGTGCTGATGCCGACCAACAACTCGACCAGCAGCGATTCCTTGTTGGGGAAGTGCCGGTAGATCGCTGGACCGCTGACCCCGGCGACGGCGCCGATGTCTTCCAGTCGCACCGCCAGAAATCCGCGTTCGGCGAACAGCCGCTCAGCTGCCGACAGCAGTTGCACGCGACGGTCGGATTTGCGCCGACTGCGGCGATTCGGCGCCTCGGCGTGGCCTCTGGCGTCACCGCGGCCGCTGTCGTTGGCCGGAGCAGACACTGCCATGACGGCCTCCCGCGACAACTCATGCTGGACACTTCGGTTAATCGCCACTAACATATCACGAGTTAGTGATCATTAACCGAAATTGGCGTGCATCAGATGACCTCTCCGGTGGAAAACCGCGAAGCGCACCGCGCACTTGTCGCCCAGCTGCGCGACAAGCTGGCCGCGGCCGCCCTGGGCGGCCCGGAACGTGCTCGCACACGCCACGTCGACCGCGGCAAGCTGCTGCCCCGGGACCGAGTCGATGGCCTGCTCGACTCCGGGAGTCCGTTGCTCGAAATTGCCCCGCTGGCCGCCGACGGCATGTACGACGACGAGTGCCCCGGCGCGAGCATCATCACCGGGATCGGCCGAATTTCCGGCCGCGAATGCATGATCGTGGCGAACGACGCAACGGTCAAAGGTGGTACCTACTACCCGATTACGGTCAAAAAGCATCTACGGGCCCAAGAGATCGCTGGGCAGAACAGGCTGCCCTGCATCTACCTCGTCGACTCCGGCGGCGCCTTCCTGCCGCGCCAAGACGAGGTGTTCCCCGACCGCGAACACTTCGGCCGGATCTTTTACAACCAGGCCAAACTCAGCTCCGAAGGCATCCCGCAGATCGCGGCCGTGCTCGGATCCTGCACCGCCGGTGGCGCTTACGTGCCGGCGATGAGCGACGAGGCGGTGATCGTCCGCAATCAGGGCACCATCTTCCTGGGCGGCCCGCCGCTGGTGAAGGCCGCCACCGGGGAAGTGGTTACCGCCGAGGAGCTCGGCGGCGGTGATCTACACTCCAAGACTTCGGGTGTCACTGATCACCTCGCTCATGACGACCGAGATGCGCTGCGCATCATCCGGCGCATCGTCGCCACCCTGGGCCCACGCCAATCGTCGACCTGGGATGTGCTGCCAAGCGTTGATCCGATCGCCGACCAAAGCGAGCTTTACGACGTCGTCCCGGTAGATGCACGGATTCCCTACGACGTGCACGACGTCATCACTCGAGTCGTCGACGGGGGCGAATTCGGCGAATTCAAGGCGGAGTACGGCAGCACGCTGGTCACTGGCTTCGCGCGAATTCACGGCCACCCGGTTGGGATCATCGCCAATAATGGTGTGCTGTTCAGCGAATCCGCGCTCAAGGGAGCGCATTTCATCGAGTTGTGCGACAAGCGGCTGGTGCCGTTGCTGTTCCTGCAGAACATTTCCGGGTTTATGGTGGGTCGTGATTACGAAGCCGGCGGTATCGCCAAACACGGGGCCAAGATGGTGACCGCAGTCGCCTGCGCCCGGGTACCCAAGCTCACCGTGGTCATCGGCGGGTCCTACGGTGCGGGGAACTACTCGATGTGTGGACGGGCGTATTCGCCACGCTTTTTATGGATGTGGCCCAACGCGCGGATCTCGGTCATGGGCGGTGAGCAAGCGGCGTCGGTGCTGGCCACGGTGCGCGGGGAGATGAGCGCTGAGCAGGAAGAGGCGTTCAAGGCTCCGATCCGCGCTCAGTATGAACAGCAGGGCAGTCCCTACTATTCGACGGCGCGACTCTGGGACGACGGCGTTATCGATCCTGCTGACACCAGAACTGTTGTCGGTCTTGCGCTTTCGGTTGTAGCCAATGCGCCCGTCGAACCAGTCTCCTACGGCGTCTTCAGGATGTGACGGCGGTGAACTTCGATACGGTTCTGGTTGCAAACCGCGGTGAAATCGCCGTCAGGGTGATTCGGACGCTGAAGGCCATGGGCATTCGGTCGGTGGCCGTCTACAGCGATGCCGACACCAACGCGCGCCATGTCGCCGAGGCCGACCTCGCCGTCGCGATCGGGCCGGCGCCCGCGCGCGAGAGCTACCTCAACATCGCCGCAGTCGTCGACGCTGCGGTACGTACCGGTGCTCAGGCCGTACATCCGGGTTACGGATTCCTCTCGGAAAATGCCGATTTCGCGGCAGCGCTGGGATCGGCGGGAGTGACATTCATCGGCCCGCCGGTGCACGCGATTCAAACCATGGGCGACAAGATTACCGCCAAGGGCACCGTGGCGGCGTTCGGAGTACCGGTGGTTCCCGGTATCGCGCGCCCGGGACTTACCGACGATGAGCTGATCGCTGCGGCCGAAGAGATCGGCTATCCGGTTCTGGTCAAGCCGTCCGCCGGTGGCGGCGGCAAGGGCATGCGGATGGTCGAACAGCCGGCTGACTTGCGCGCCGCGCTGGTCAGCGCCCGCCGCGAATCGGCAGCTGCATTTGGCGACGACACGTTGTTCCTCGAGCGATTCGTGTTGCGCCCCAGACATATCGAGGTCCAGGTGCTGGCCGACATGTATGGCAACGTGGTGCATCTGGGCGAACGTGAGTGCAGCCTGCAGCGGCGGCACCAAAAGGTCATCGAAGAGGCGCCGTCACCGCTGCTGGACGCTGCGACGCGGGCCCGGATCGGCGCGGCCGCGTGTGACACCGCCCGCAGCGTCGATTACGCCGGGGCCGGCACGGTGGAGTTCATCGTGTCGGCTGACCGGCCCGACGAGTTCTTTTTCATGGAAATGAACACCCGGCTGCAGGTCGAGCATCCGGTCACCGAGATGGTCACAGGATGGGATCTGGTCGAATGGCAAGTCCGCATTGCAGCGGGGGAGAAGTTGGCCATCGGTCAGGCTGATATTGCGTTGCAGGGGCACGCGATTGAAGCGCGGGTCTATGCCGAGGATCCCGCGCACGGCTTCTTGCCTACCGGCGGCGACGTGCTGGAGTTGGTGGAACCCGACGCGGCGGGGGTGCGGGTCGATTCGGGCCTTGCCGCGGGAATGGTCATCGGCAGCGATTACGACCCGATGCTGGCGAAGGTGGTAGCGCACGGCGCGGATCGGGCGGCAGCCCTGCGCGGCCTCGACCGGGCTCTGGCGGACACCGCGGTGCTCGGCGTCATCACCAATGTCGAGTTCGCCCGGTTCCTGCTGGCCGATCCCGATGTCACCGCGGGCCGACTCGACACCGGGCTTTTGGACCGACGGGCGGGCGATTTCGTTGCGGCGGTGCCTACTGACGAGCAGTTCATCGCTGCGGCGGCGTTTCATTGGTTGCGCCTGCATCCAGCGCCCGGCGCCGACCTGTGGAAGGTGCCATCGGGGTGGCGGGTCGGGGTCAACGCGCCCGTGAGCATCCGGCTGGGGGCCGGCCAACGGACCGACCACGTCCACATCACCGGTACCCGGGAGTCTGCCGAAGTCCGCATCGAGGACGGCGAAACCCGCTCGCTGCAGGCCGATCTGACCGGCAACCGGCTAACGGTGACACTGGACGGCCTGCGCAGCGACTACACCGTCGCGACCGCCGGCAGCAAGATCTGGCTGGCCGGCGCGGGTGCCACCGCCGTGCTCGAGGAGGTTCGCGAGGCGCCGGTGCGTCCGGACGACGAGCACAGCGGCGACGCCGAGTTGACCAGCCCGATGCCCGGGACGGTGGTTGCGGTGAGCGTGGACGACGGGGCTGGCGTGGCCGCAGGCGCAGTTGTTGTCACCGTCGAGGCGATGAAGATGGAGCACGCGCTCGCGTCGCCGGTCGACGGCGTCGTTGAACTTCTCGTCGCCGCCGGCGACCAGGTCAAGGTCGGCCAGCCGCTAGCGCGGATTACCGTGAACACCAAGGCAATAGCCGAAGTATCAAAAGTAGAGGATAGCTCGTCATGACCCAATTCTTGTCAACCGCGACGCTACCCGACGAGTACCAGCAATTGGCCAAGACGGTCCGTGACTTCGCCCAGAGTGTCGTCGCACCGGTTGCCGCGCAGCACGACGCCGAGCACTCGTTCCCATACGAGGTGGTCGCGGGGATGGCTGACATGGGCCTGTTCGGCCTTCCCTTCCCCGAAGAGTTCGGCGGAATGGGAGGCGACTACTTCGCCCTGTGTCTGGCCCTGGAGGAACTCGGCAAGGTCGACCAAAGCGTCGCGATTACCTTGGAAGCCGGCGTTTCGCTGGGTGCGATGCCGGTATACCGATTCGGCACCGAAGCGCAGAAGCGAGAGTGGCTGCCGCAGTTGGCAAGTGGCCGTGCTTTGGGCGCATTCGGGCTGACCGAGCCCGGCGGCGGCACCGATGCCGGCGCAACCAAGACCACTGCACATCTCGACGAAGGCCATTGGG
>NZ_JBATXN010000266.1:0-1806 GCF_049673265.1 Mycobacterium sp.
TTGCGTAGCTGGGAGAAATCAGAACGGGACATGTACCTCGCCAGTGATGTGGCAACCGTGCCGGGATGGACCGCGTAGGCGCGGATTCCTAACTCGCACAAGCGTCGGTCGGCTTCGAACGCATGCAGGATGTTCGCGGTCTTGGATGCGCCGTATGCGACGAACTTGTCGTAGTCGCGGTGTTCCCAGTTGGGATCGTCGAAGTCGACGTCGCCCAGCACGTGGCCGCCGGAGGAGAGAATGACCACCCGGGCGCCCCCAGCGGCGGCGAGCTGAGGAGTAAGGAGTCGGGTGAGCTCGAAGTGCCCGAAATGGTTTGTCCCGATCTGGATTTCGAAGCCGTCTTGGGTCCGGCTGAACGGAGTGAACATGACACCGGCGTTGTTCATCAGGATATGAATCACCGGCGTGGCTCGGCCGATCTCGGTGGCCGCGGCACGCACACTGGCCAGCGAAGTGAGATCGAGACACACCGTCGAGGTTTCTGCGTCGGGCACCTCGGCATGTATCCACCGGACCGTCTCGGCCAGCGCAGCGGTGTTGCGCGCGGCTAAAATCACCTGCGCGCCCGCGGCTGCCAGCGCCCGCGCCGACTCGCGGCCTAGCCCCGACGAAGCCCCGGTAATCACGCATACCTTGCCCGATAGGTCAATCCCCTCAACGACTTGCAGGGCGCTGCGCGATCCCGTCATGCCGGCGTGAGCCTCCACAACGGGATCACGACGTCTGCGTCGCACTCCTCGTCGACGACCCACTTGCACATCCGCCTGATCGGCTCGATGGCGTCCTGCGGGGCGGCGACCGCGACATTGCACGCATAACCCAAGCTGGTCAGCCGTTGGGCACCGAACAGCGGCAACGTGTCTCGCAGCCGGCGCTTGAGGGATTCGGGGTAGATGCCGATGGTCTGGGTGTAGGCGTTCACCGCGGCGGTGACCTTGTCGATGTTGTCCACCGGCACGATATTGGCGACCCGCCCGGACAGCATCGGCGAATAGTCGACCGGCTCGTCGCACTGGGAGACGACGATCGCGCCCTCGCGCTGCTCGCCGCCAATCACCCGATAGAAGTCCTCGGTCATTCGGGAGGCCTCCAGGTGGTCGAGCAGCTCGCGGTTGGGGTAACGCGGCGGGGTGCTGATCATCGGAGGCAGTGACATCAATTCTTGATAGATCAATTCGCCGAGCCGGTTTGCCCTGGCCAGCCCGTCGGTGTCGGTTCCGCTGAGCACATAGATGACGCGCGCGTTGGCGCAGCCTTCCTGGTTCGCGACGCCGATGTCGGTCGCGGCGCGACGGGCCACCTCGCGCATCGTGGCTTCGTCGTCGAACGCCTCATGGCCGATGATCGTGGTGCTGCGTTTGGGATCCAGCGCGATGAGCTCCAAACCGGGTTGGATGTAACGGGTTACGTGCTTGACCGAGGCCAGCCCGCCCCACGCCACGATCTTCTCGATGTGCTGAGGCTGGTAGAGGGTTTCCTCGACAGCCAGGTCGCCGCCTTTCCAATACCCGACCGCGAGATGCTTGGTGATCGGGTGGTTCGGCGCGACATCAGCCAGCGTGCGGGCGATGGCGACCGCGGTGAGCGGATCGTTCGACGGCGCCTTGATGATCACGTCGGATCGGGTGATCACCGAACGCAGGATGGTCACCGCAGAGACCAATCCACCGTTGCCGGCCGGGATGTGTCGGACTCGGGATCCGAAGGCGCGCACCCGCAGTTCGCGGCCGTCGCGCAAGGTGTGCGGGACCCAACCGTTGAGGTAGTCCAGGCCGACTTGGGTCTCTGCGATTTCGGTGACGC
>NZ_JBATXN010000267.1:0-4650 GCF_049673265.1 Mycobacterium sp.
CGAGTGCGCCATCTGTCCCGGTAATCCGCGGCGCTGCTCGTGGTCGATGCCTCCGCTCGCGCGGGCGGCCAGCGAAAACGTCGTCGCCACAACGGCAATGAAGAACAGCAACCCGATGGTGCGCAGCATCGACGACGACACCGTCACCGGCACAACGTGAATGGCTTTCGCCAGCGGGTCGGCGAAGTTGCGCCAGGTTACCGACGACGAGAAGCTGTCGAAGGCTGTCGAGCCGAGCAGCACCGCTAAAATCGCGACTACGCCCGGCCGAATCGGCAACGACGGCAGATGATCGAACGGGTTGCCGATCGCAATTCTTCCGGTCTCGGGATTGCGTCGAAACGGTGAAAGCCGTGAAACCGCCATGCTATAGACCCCGAACGGGTCAACTCGCGCGAACCAACGTTGCCCGCACAGCCAAGCACCGACCAGCAGCGCAGAAGCATAGATCAGCAACCACGATTTGACCCATGGCAGCGCGGCCGGGTTCGGGCTCGCCAATTCCATCCACACAAACGCGAACAGACCCACTGCGGCCGGGCGATACCCCCAGCCTTCGGGGTAGGACAGCCTTGGCTCGCCAAGGCGTTGTGGTGTGATGCGCTGCAGCAGCAGATAAACGGTGCGCACCGGTGAAATCACTCGCCACACCGGCCCGAAAAGCAGTGAAGCAGCGACCAATCCGACCCACAGCAGCACATAGAACACACCGAGAAGGGCATTCGCATGTGTCTGCGGTCCCCACAACCCGGCCAATAGCACCCACGCGGTGAACATCAACCCGGCGGCGGCTGCGATCCCGCGGGCTAGTGGCGAATCCACCAGTGTTGTAACCACTTCCGGCAACGGGTGGCCCGGTTTGAGTGGATCAAACCGCGGCCGTCGCCACGCGAACGCGACCAAGGCAAAGGTGAACGTCAACGCCCACGCGGCTCCAATCACCGAATAGGCATAGGGGACCGGAAGATCGCTCGATCCGCCTAGACCGTGTGCGAGGACCGCCGCATCCGTCATGCGCGCCCCTCGCCCCCGCAAGCGGGTGGGGTCCCCGCGGAGCTGGGGAGTGCCCCCACCTCATCGCTGCTGTGTATATCGTCGGCGGCGCGACTCACGGACGCACTTGGATCGTGGCGATCGTGCGCTCCAGGTGATGAAGCTCGACGTCGACGTTGCCCGGCACATCGACGGTGAACTGAAACGTCTGGTTGGCCGCCACCGCGACCGGGAACTTGTGATCGGGCACCGAATGCACGTGCAGCTCGTCGACGGCGTCACTGGTGACGTGCAACGTAATTGGTTGGGAAACCTTGGCTTGCAGCGTGGCATTGCTCGGCGTGACCTGTCCCTTGGCGATGGTGACGTTGACGACGAGACCCGCACCCGAGGATTGGCTGGATTTCGGTGCACCGCCGCAAGATAGGAGCCCCAACGTCAACAACATCGCCGCCGCGACGACGGGCAGACTTCGAGGCACCGTGATCACGCCGCCTGCGGGCGTGACTGTTGTTCCTCGACGGGTTGCTTGGGCGCGGTATCAGCGGCGTTGATCCGGCCGGCGCCCCAGGTTAGTGCGGTGATCACAATCAGCGTGAAGCACAGCACGACGATGCCGCCGGCGGTGAACAACCACGCCGGGACACTCGGATCGCGTTCGCGCTGCAGAATCGAAACCTCGAGCACGAAGGGACGCGTGCTGACCGCCTTCGCCGGAATTTCGGGCACTGGAATTGCTGCGTCAGCCGGTGCCCAGATAGGGACGGCGGTCATCATTCGGCCGTCTTGGACGCGCAGCAACGTTTTCCATTCACCCCACACCGGAATCGGCTGGGTGGACACATAATGTCCGGGCTCGACCTTCTTGAGGTGGTCGATCGCCAGGCCGCGGTCGTTCCACATCCGGCCCTGCCAGGACAGGATCGTCAGCCAGTCCGGGTGATCGCCCACCAGGGTGGGCGGGCTGATCCGCACGTCGGCAGACACCATGCGTTGCCCGGGTTGGCTCGGCAGGTCGGTCAACTTGATCGTGGCGGTGTCCTCCTTTGGCACGTGGATGTGCAGACCGTTGGCCACCGTGCCGCCGATCACCAGCACTGTCAGCGCCACCGCGGTGATGCCGAACGTCTTGCCCGGCAGCTTCTGGCCGGTCAGCACCATGCCGAACAGCGCCGCGCAGACTCCTGCCAGGATCGCGACCGGCACCGCGGTCGGCAGTGCTTCACGCCAGAGTGGCAGCGGCCACGGGTAGTGGTAGACCGCGCCGATCCACAGCGACTCCAGCCACAGTCCAACCGTGCCGACGCCAAGACCTGCGACGGCGCCGAACAGGATTGGACGGCGGAACAGCGGCGTGAGCGCTATCAACTCGACCACCACCGCGGGGCCCAGATACAACGGGAACCAGTTGATCGGGGCGCCCAGGATCGGGCCGACCAGCAACGCCACCCCGCCGCGCAACGCAATCGCGAACAGCGCCGCGATGATCGCCGCGCCTTTGCCCATGGTGACGCGCGCGACGACCGTTCCGATGGTTGCGGCCGCCGCTATGAGCATCGGCTGGAACACCAGCCGGAATTGCGGTACGCCGAAGTCGAATTCGATCTGGTAGACCGACATCCCGATGAACAATCCGCCGAGTGACAGGTAGCGCATCGCTTTGACAAACCACTTCTCCGGGCCAGCATCCGGCACTGCCCGCCTGCTTTCGTACTCCAGCATGAGAGTCGCGAAAAGGGAGAAGTTAGCGCCGCCGATCATCATCAAATGGGTGGGTCCCCACAGCGTGACGTCTTGGCCGAAGATCCGATGCCAGATGTCGTCGAGCGGGAAGCCGGTCATCGCGTACAGTCCGCAGCCGGCCATCAGCACTCCACCGACCGGCGCGTACCAGCTGCTGGTGATCCGAACTGCGGCCGGGCCGGGCTTCTCGAACGGAAGGACGATCGAGAGCATCCCTGCCAGGAAGATGCCGAACAGTCCGATGATGATGAAGTAGTGCGCTGGGTTGGCTAACGGCCCGGGGTCGCGGCCGTTGCCGATGTGCCAGCTGACGTCCCAGATGAAGCCGAACAGGGCACAGATGATCGACGTGGTGAACACTCCGACCGGCAAGGCCACCCACGCTGGGCGGTTGAATTTGTTTCCCATCTTCTCGGCGACGGTGGTCAGCCAGGAGATCCGATGGGTGCGGTGCGCCCAGCCGACGTACAGCATCACCGCCCCGATGATCATCGCGGCGATCGAGAGACCGATTACCTGGCTCAGCCCGGCGCCGCGCGCCGGCGGCGCTCCCGCTACAGCTGTCAGTATCACGGCCGCCACCTCTCGTATTCGACCTCAGACCAATAAAGAACACTTGTGCACTGAACGCCAACTTACTGCAAGGTAGGTTAAGGGATCCAGTGGCTTCTGGTGCCGAATATGCCCCGATTGGGAGTGGTTCAATCCTGGTTGTCGTCGGCCGGAGTGCGGTCGGACGAATCGTAACCTCGCCGGTCCCTGATGGCGATGTACAGAACGACGCCGACAACGACGACGGCAGGCAAAAACGCCGGTCCCGCCAGCAGGAGCCAGTGGTGTCCGAGGTACTCGACGTGCGGCGGATCAATCACTTGCGATCACTCCTGAGGCTCCCGATCTGGGTACCCGCGACGGCCGCTGCAACCACATCACGTTTGTGCAGGTGCACACCGCTAGCCTAGCCTGGGCACCGTTCACCGAGGCCGCGACGAGATCGGGTCGCTTTTCAGTCCGCGTGCTCGGACCCGACACGACCGTGGTTCCAAACAAACAAGGAGTAGCTGGTGACTCAGGCGGCGACTCGGCCAACCCCCGGCACCGACAGCACCGACATCCTCACCGTGGCCCGCGAACAGGTGCTCGAGCGTGGTGCGGGACTGAGCCAAGAGCAGGTGCTTCGGGTACTGCAGCTGCCCGACGATCGACTCGAGGAACTCTTGGCCTTGGCGCACGAGGTGCGGATGGCCTGGTGTGGGCCCGAGGTCGAGGTCGAGGGCATCATCAGCTTGAAAACCGGTGGCTGCCCGGAGGATTGCCATTTTTGCTCCCAGTCCGGGCTCTTCTCCTCGCCGGTGCGCAGCGCCTGGCTCGATGTTCCCGGCCTGGTCGAGGCGGCTAAGCAGACCGCGAAGACAGGTGCCACCGAGTTCTGCATCGTGGCCGCGGTACGCGGGCCCGACGACCGGCTACTGGCTCAGGTGGCGGCCGGCATCGAGGCGATCCGCGATGCAGTCGACATTCAGATCGCCTGCTCGCTCGGCATGCTGACCGCCGAGCAAGTCGACCGGCTGTCGGCGATGGGCGTGCACCGCTACAACCACAACCTGGAGACCGCCCGCTCGTTCTTCCCCAACGTCGTGACCACCCACACCTGGGAAGAGCGCTGGCAGACGCTGTCGATGGTGCGCGAGGCCGGAATGGAGGTGTGCTGTGGCGGCATCCTCGGCATGGGTGAGACGGTCGAGCAACGAGCCGAATTCGCCGCCAACCTGGCTGAGCTGGATCCCGATGAGGTGCCGCTGAACTTCCTCAACCCGCGTCCCGGCACTCCGTTCGGTGATCTTGAGGTGCTGCCGGCAAGCGAAGCGCTCAAGTCGGTGGCCGCCTTCCGGCTGGCACTGCCGCGCACCATGT
>NZ_JBATXN010000268.1:0-1984 GCF_049673265.1 Mycobacterium sp.
GGATCGTGACCGTCGGCTCCTGGGCACCGAAGTCGTCCACGACCCGCGCGCGACCGTCGACCACGACGCGAAGAGTGCGCGCCAGCGGACCGGTCAGCTCGATAGCGACCCTCGACCCGTCGGGCGCCTTCCCGAGTTTGCCGACCACGAAGCCCATGGTGGTAACCATCTCGTCGATCACCAGCCGCCCCGCCGGACCAGCCAGCTCCGCTTCCGAGGCCGGTTGATTCAGCCCGTCGCGGATGTCCTGTTCATGCATCCAGCAATCGAAGACCCGCACCCGCATGAACCGTCCATAACTGTCCGGGCCGACCGGGGTCATAGTCGGTGCGTTCCAGTCGTCAACGGACATGTCTGCCAAGCTTTTACGGCGATCGGCGGTCACCGAGCGAAACCGCTGCTGCAGGGCGTCGCCGGACTCGCTGCTCAGATAACGGACCCAGCACTCGTTGGCCACACCGACGTCGTTGCGCACATGACCCAACGTCGAGACATCAATATCGCCGTCCGGTGTGCTGATTCCGTGCAGCGCCGATTCAGTGCCGATGATGTGGGCGACCACATCGTGCACGCACCAACCAGGCAACGGCGTCGGCATCTGCCACTGCTGCTCGGATAACCCGTTCATCAATCGATCCAGGCTGTCCCAGGTGCCGAAGAGACCCGACAACACGTCGGCCTTATCGACTTCGGTGACCGGGCGCGCGGGGCTGCTCATGCCGCCTGATGTTAGACCGACGTCAGACTGCGGCGATCATGCTCACCGATACCGCGGCCAGAATCATGCCGAGCGCCTGCCAGCGGGTCACCCGCTCACGCAGCACGATGATGGCCAAGATGACCGTCGTCGCCGGGTACAGCGAGATCAAGATGCTGGCCAGCGACAGCATCCATTTCTGAATCGCCAACAGCATGGTGATGTTCGCGCAGGTATCCAGCAGGGCTGCGGCGACCGCCAGCCGCAGCGGCGTCCTGGACGGAAGCTGAAGGTTGTTGCTCATCGCCGCGACCGCGAACACCAGCACGGTGGCCGCCGCCCGGGCGAAAAACAGCGGCCATAGCCGGCACTCCACGGGAGCCTGGTGCAGCAGCACGAAATCCAAACCGAACGCCACCCCGGAGCCGACCGTCAACCAGGCCACTTTGCTGGTGAACCGGTGCGTCCGAACATCCTCGTCGGCGGGCGACTCCCGGCTCACCAAGATCACCGCGAACATCGCCAGCGCCACGCCTATCGATGCGGTCTCCCCCGGTCGCTCGCCGCCGAGCGCCACGCCGACGGCGACGGGGACAGCAGCGTTGAGTACCGCCGCCAGCGGTGAGACCACCGAGATCGGTCCGGCGCTCACCGCCGCGTAGAACCAATACACCCCGATGGCCTGGCTGACCCCATACAGCGAGCCCCACAGCAGGGCACCGGGGCGGACCGGCCCACCGGCGGTGGCAGCAACCACACCAAGCAGCACCGTCGCGACCGGGTAGGTGACCACCATGACGCGGAGCGCAGCCACCCGCCGGGAAGCCACACCCCCGACAAAGTCGCTGACGCCGTAGCTGACTGCGGACAGCTGGGCGTATGCGGCACCTATCAATCGATGCCCTTGGCTCGCCTACCCAATGCCCGGACCACTTCCCGCTGAGCATCGCGGCGTGCCATGTCCTGACGCTTGTCGTGCGCGCGTTTACCTCGCGCTAATGCAAGCTCCACCTTGACTTTTCCTTCGGAGAAATAGAGGGCCAACGGGACCAGCGCGAGGTTACCATCACGGATCTTGCCGATGAGTACGTCGATTTGGCGCCTGTGGAGCAACAGTTTTCGCGTGCGACGTGGCTCGTGGTTGGTCCAGCTGCCGTGGTGATACTCCGGAATATGCAGGTTGCGCAACCAAACCTCGCCGTCGTCGACCGTTGCATAAGCATCGGCCAACGAGGCCTTGCCGTCCCTGAGGCTTTTTACTTCAGTGCCGAGTAAAACCACCCCGGC
>NZ_JBATXN010000269.1:0-2564 GCF_049673265.1 Mycobacterium sp.
CGCTGAAGCAGAAGGCATTCCGATGGCAGCACCGCTGGGCGCGCATCGGTTGGTGGTCGAGACGGTGCTGGATCGCTTCGACGAGGCGGCAGCCGAGCCCCTGGCGGCATAAGTTCTGCAACGACCCGCACCAGCTCCATTGTCGACTGTGCACTGACGGATTTGAATGTGCACCCAGGGCGAGTCGCGTCGGCGTGTCGCCGCCGTAAATGCACAGTCGACGCGCGCGCCCATAACCTCAACCGGCCCTGCCGTTATCTCAGTGGCGTGAGGGTGCTGTAATCCTCGTCGGCGCCAGCACTGTTCGCAGCCGTCCCATCGGCGATAGGCGGTACCCGCGTGGCGCGCACGTAGACGGTGTCCCCCTCCGCCAGGCCCAGCGCCTCGGTATCGCCGCGGGTGATTTGTGCGGTAAACGGCTGCCCCGTAGCGGCATTGGTCAGCTCCACTCGCACCTCGAAACCGAGCATCACCACGCGGTCGATTGTGGCGCGCACGACGTCAGTGGATTCGGCGGTGGCATCGGTCGCGATCTTCATATCGGGCCTACGGCCCACCCGGATGTCGTGCGGACGAACCAAGATCCCGTTCAGCGAGGACACTGCGCCCAGAAACGACATCACGAACGCGTTCGCCGGGGTGTCGTAAACCGCGGCCGGGGATCCCACTTGTTCGATCCGACCGTCTCTGAGCACGGCGATCCGATCGGCCACGTCGAGTGCCTCAGCCTGGTCGTGGGTGACCAGCACCGTGGTGACGTGTACCTCGTCGTGCAGACGCCGCAGCCAGGTTCGCAGATCCTCGCGGACCTTGGCATCAAGCGCACCGAACGGTTCGTCAAGCAACAGCACTTGCGGATCGACCGCCAGCGCGCGCGCCAGCGCCATGCGCTGACGCTGCCCGCCGGAAAGTTGGTTGGGGTAGCGGCCCTGGAAACCGCTGAGGCCCACGACCTGTAGTAGGTTGTCCACCTTCTCGGTGATCTCCGTCTTGGGCCGGCGACGGATCTTCAACCCGAACGCGACGTTGTCACGAACGGTCAAGTGCTTGAAGGCCGCGTAATGCTGGAAAACAAAGCCGATGTCGCGGCGCTGCGGTGGCACGCGGGTCACGTCGCGGCCGTTGATCGTAATAGTCCCGGAGTCAGGCTGATCGAGTCCGGCGATGGCGCGCAACAGCGTCGACTTCCCCGAACCGCTGGGCCCGAGCAACGCGGTCAATGAGCCTGCGGGCACCTCGAAGTCGACATTGTCTAGTGCAACGAAGTCGCCGTAGCGCTTATTGGCGCCCTGTACCACGATCGCGTTAGTCATATGCGTCGCTCCTCACTCATGCCTGCTTCGCGGTTCGTTCACGCCGCGCATCGAGAATCACCTGGACAACAAGAACCACCACGGAGACGGCCATCAGCAGCGTCGAAAGGGCGTAGGCGCCATACTCTGCGCCGCGGTTGTAGCGGTCGGATACCAGCAGCGTCAGCGTCTGGGATTTGCCCGGCAGGTTCGACGATACGATGAGGACCGCGCCGTATTCGCCGAGCGTCCGGGCGATCGTCAACACGATCCCGTAGGTGAGGCCCCACCGGATCGATGGCAGTGTGATGCGCCAAAACGTCTGCCACCAACTCGAACCCAGCGTTGCCGCGGCCTGCTCCTGATCGATACCCAGCTCGTGCAGCACCGGCTCGACCTCGCGCACCACAAATGGCAGCGTGGCGAAGACGCTGGCAAGCACGATGCCCGGCAACCCGAAGATGATCTTGAACCCGAAGTCTCTCTCGACAAAGCCCAGCAGCCCCGCCGATCCCCACAACACGATCAGCGCCACGCCCACCACGACCGGCGAGACCGCAAACGGCAGATCGATGACCGCCTGCAGCACACCCTTGCCGCGGAATCGGTTGCGCGCCAGCATCAATGCGGTCGGGATGCCGAAGATGACGTTGAGTGGGACCACGATCGCCACCACCAGCAGCGACAAGTTCAGCGCCGACACCGCCGCCGGCGTGCTGATCCACGCGAAAAACTGGCTGAAACCAGGCGCGAACGTCCGCCACAAGATCAGCCCAACGGGGACGACGAGCAGCACCAGCACATAGGCAAGGGCAAGAAAGCGGATGAGGTAGCGAGCCTGCGGCGATGGCGTCATGCCGACAATTCCTCACGCTTGGCCGCACGCGATCCGAGAGTACGCAAGACAAGCAGCACGACGAACGAAATAGCAAGTAGCACAATCGATATCGCGGCAGCACCGGTACGGTCATCGTTTTCGATCAAGGTTCGGATCCACTGTGAGGATACCTCGGTCTTGCCGGGCACCGCCCCACCGATCAGCACCACCGAGCCGAATTCGCCGATGGCGCGCGCAAACGTCAGCCCCGCACCGGTCAACAACACCGGCGTCAGCGAGGGCAGCACGACGGTTGTGAAGATTGTCGCGTTGCCAGCCCCCAGCGACGCGGCCGCCTCCTCAGTCTCGTGGTCGATTTCGAGCAGGACCGGCTGGACGGCGCGCACCACGAACGGCAACGTGACGAACGCCAGCGCCACGCCAACGCCCCACGC
>NZ_JBATXN010000270.1:0-10143 GCF_049673265.1 Mycobacterium sp.
TCCTGCTCCTGCTCCATCCAGTCCATGGTGGCGGCGCCGTCGTGCACCTCACCGATCTTGTAGCTGATACCGGTGTAGTAGAGGATGCGCTCGGTCGTCGTCGTCTTGCCGGCGTCGATGTGCGCCATGATGCCGATGTTGCGGACCTTGGTCAGGTCGGTCAGCACGTCCTTCTGTGCCACAGAAGTCTTCCCACTCTTTCGATTGCTTGTCAGTTCGCTGTCATTGCGCCCGGCCACTGTTCCGATTGGCGCCGGTTCGGCGCCTACCAGCGATAGTGCGCAAAGGCGCGGTTTGCCTCGGCCATCTTGTGGGTGTCCTCACGTCGCTTGACCGACGCCCCCAGGCCGTTGCTGGCATCCAAGATCTCGTTTGCCAGGCGCTCGATCATGGTTTTCTCCCGACGCTGCTTGGAGAAGGTGACCAGCCAGCGCAGCGCCAGCGTGGTGGACCGTTCCGGACGCACCTCGACGGGCACCTGATAGGTAGCGCCACCGACCCGTCGGCTGCGCACTTCCAGGGCCGGCTTGACGTTGTCGAGAGCCCGCTTGAGCGTGATCACCGGATCGGTGCCGGTCTTCTCCCGGGCTTGCTCGAGCGCGCCATAAACAATGCGCTCGGCGAGTGATTTCTTCCCCTTCAGGAGAATCTTGTTGACCAGCTGGGTGACCAGCTGCGATCCGTAGACCGGGTCGTTGACCAGTGGACGCTTCGGCGCCGGCCCCTTGCGCGGCATCAGCTCTTCTCCTTCTTGGCGCCGTAACGGCTGCGAGCCTGCTTGCGGTTCTTGACACCCTGGGTATCCAGCGAGCCGCGGATGATCTTGTACCGCACGCCCGGCAGGTCCTTCACCCGGCCTCCACGCACCAGGACCATCGAGTGCTCCTGGAGGTTGTGGCCCTCGCCGGGGATGTACGCGGTGACCTCAACCTGGCTGGTCAGCTTGACACGCGCCACCTTCCGAAGCGCCGAATTCGGCTTCTTCGGGGTCGTGGTGTACACGCGAGTGCACACACCACGGCGCTGCGGGCTGCCCTTGAGAGCCGCGGTCTTGACCTTGGCGATCTTGTCGCGGCGCCCCTTGCGGACCAGCTGCTGAATGGTTGGCATCTACCGGCTTTCTCTACTGTGCGTTCAATTGTCTGTGGCTTTAAGTCTCTGTACTGCAGTTATGCCCTGCCACGGTCCCCCGCGCCGGGTGTGTCGCATGCGCCCGCCGCAGAATTTCATCCGTTGCGTCGTGGACATGCGAATTGGCCCGGCGTGCGCACCTCAGGTCAAGCGCCTTAAGCCGCCAGGCACGAGCAATCACAATACCCGTCGCTGGTCGGGCAGGTCAAAGCGAGTAGTTGGTGTCCGGTACCGGGTTACCCGGGCTTATCGGGGCTCTATTGCGAACTGCGTTCGCTGCGACGCTCCATGCCGGCTGCCAGGCGCAGCACCATGTCGGAAAAGACCGTGTCGGTGTCGACCCCGTCCATCGCTCCGGTCATTTCCAGCAGCACGAACCCGTGCATCGCCGACCAGAACTCCAGCGAAGCATAAAAAGCCTGCTCGATATCGAGCCCGTAGGACGACAACACCTCCATCACCGGTCGAGCCGCACCCTTGGTCGCAGCCGTGAACTCCGGATCGTCACCTGACAGCGGCATCCGGGTAAACGCCGAATACCGGCCCGGGTGGTGGTGAGCATAGCTGCGGTAGGCGCCGGCCATGACCAGCACGGCATCGTCGCCGACGCGTCCTTCGGCGACCCGGTTCAGCATGGTGATGATGTCGTCGATCACCCGCATCCGCACCGCACGACGCAGGTCCTCCAGGCTCACGACGTGGTTGTACAGCGACGGGCCTTTGGTCCCGAGCTGGGTCGCTAACGCATTGATAGTCAACGCGTCCCAGCCCTCCCGATCCAGGAAGGTCAGCGCGGCGTTGACGATGATCTCGCGGCTCAGTTTGGCCGGACGGGCCCCAGACTTCCCCCCCGCACCCGACCGACCCGACGACGACTGCCGCTCAGCTGGCATGGCGATCGCCCTTCGGGTTGCATTGACCGGGTTGGTCACCACCGGTTTCTCGATGGTTAATCAGCGAAGAACTCTAGTCTGCTGACAACCCCGGTGGTAAGAACGGGGCGAAGTGGGGGAAGCCGCCATCGCGCGCGGCGATCCACGTACGCTCTCCTTCAGCAGATCCCGCGTCCTGGCGAGAGGAGCCCGCGGTGAGATGGACACTCGGATGCCGAGCCTTGGCCGCCTGCGCGATCGCGATTCCGTTCACCGTGGCAGCGCCGACGGTGCACGCCAAAAACGGTGATACCCATGTCACCGGCGAGGGTCTCGAGCAGACGATCGACTGCAATGGCGCCACGCTGATAGTCGACGGCACGCGGAACGTTGTTAACGCGCTCGGGTCCTGCTGGGCGGTGACGGTGATGGGCTCGGGTCACACCGTGGTCGCCGACAACGTCGTCCACGACATCATTGTCTACGGCTACAACGAGTCGGTCTTTTACAAGAGCGGCCAGCCGGTCGTATGGGACCGCGGCCGCGAACTCGGCATGACCAACCGGATCAGTCAGGTAGCGGGGTGAGCAACATGCGGGTAGCCAGGGCGGTGGCGCTTTCCGCGGCAGTGCTGGCGCTCGGAATGGCCGGTTGCGCAGGCAAGAACAACACCGCGGTGCCGTCGACGTCGTCGTCCACTTCGACGACTACGACGGCCACGACGACAAGCACCGGTGCGCAGTTCGACATCGGCAACACGATCAACTACGGATCGCTCGGTACCACAACAACTCTCGATTGTGGCGACGGGAAGTCGCTGAACGTAGGCGGCTCCAACAACACGCTGACCGTTACTGGCACCTGCGGGACGGTGAGCATCGGGGGCGCCGACAACAAGATCACCATCGACAAGATCGACAAGCAGCTCAACATCGTCGGGTTCAACAACACGGTCACCTATAAAGACGGCAACCCCAAGGTTGACAACCTCGGCACCGGCAACACGATCAACAAAGCCAGCTAGTCTTCCGCGAGCTATACCGCACCTGCACCGTGACGCCCTGCGCCGGCCGCAAATCGTCGCGCGCCTTCCAACCCCTCGGCGGCCACCCGGGAAATGCTGGCGAATTCGTAGTCGATCGCGTCTGATTCGGGCATCCCCCACTGGTTCAGCGCCGAGAGCCGATCCGATCGCATGCATTGCTGGGGCAACGCGGCCAGCTCGGCGGCCAGCTGCTCGGCGGCCGCCCGTGCTTGTCCTTTGGGCACAACACGATTGGCCAGTCCGATCGCCAAGGCCTCGGCCGCGTCGACCGCACGGCCGGTGAGGATCATGTCCATTGCCCGGCTCTGCCCGATCAGCCGGGGCAGCCGGATGGTGCCGCCGTCGATCAACGGCACACCCCACCGCCGGCAGAACACCCCGAACACTGCGCCCTCTTCGGCCACCCGCAAGTCGCACCACAACGCCAGCTCCAAGCCGCCGGCGACGGCGTAACCACTGACTGCGGCAATCACCGGCTTGGACAGCACCATTCGCGTAGGACCCATCGGGCCGGGCCCCGTCCGGTGCACCGCGTTGGCTTCCGGCGTGCCGAACGCCTTCAAATCCGCTCCGGCGCAAAAGGTTCCGTTGTCGCCCCACAGCACGGCCACCGACGCGGTGTTGTCACGATCGAACGCCTCGAACGCCGCGTACAAGGCAGCGGCGGTCGGGCCGTTGACGGCATTGCGGGCCTGCGGCCGGTTCAGGATCACCGTGGTCACCGGGCCATTGCGTTCTACGCGTACCGGATCACTCATCTCGCCTCCACTAATCGGATACCGTCGCGCCGCTCGGTCAATTCGGCGGCGAAGTCGTTGTAGGCGGCGCGGAGCCGCGCGCCCGGCCAGTCGGCGGGCAGCAATTCGGCGGGCAACACCGGGTCGGTCAGCAGGTGGCGGACAATCGCGGCGGCGACCACGAACCGAGCGGGAACATCGGTGGCCGAAGACATCTCTGTGACCAACCGGGCGCCGGTGCGTGCCCACGCTGACAGGTCCCACAGCTGGACGGCGAGCTCGCCGGGTGCGTCATCGCGGGCCTGCAATATCCGCACCCGGGCACGCAGCTGCGCGTCCAGGTCGAGCTCGAGATTGTCCGGCCGCATCCACACACCCTCGCGCAGTTCACCGAAGCGTTTGCTGTGCAGCGTGGTTCGCAGTGCCGCCCGAGTCCGGGGATCGGTACCGACGCTGGTGACAATCACGGTGGTCCAGAATCCGTCCCAGCGCCGCAGCTGTGGTCGCATCGCATCGTCCTGCCTGCGCTGGCGGGCAAGGAGACGCTCGGAGAGCCGGTAGCCGTCGGCCGACCGGACCAAGTCACCGGCGCTGACCATCCGGGTCAACGCCACCCGCAGCGTGGTCTCCTTGATGCCGAAGTCGTCGGTGAGCCTTATCAATTCAGCCGCGCTAGCCCACGCCGGATGCGCGCCGAGCAATACCGACAGCACGACGGACCTGGCGGTCATGCGGGTCAGCGATTTCGGCATCGGTCAGACCTCGGATGCTTGGCGGCCATGGTCGCCGAACGGTTCGTCACGGTGGCGCACCGCGTCGCGGAAACCATGCTCGACCGCATCGGCCACGAACGCGTGGCCCTCGGGGGTATGCCGGGCGATACCGTCGAATACGGTGCTGACCATTCGGCTGGTCGCCACACCCTGTTGCAGCAGCGCCGAATTGAGCGCGAGTTTGACCATGATCAGCTGATTGACCGGCACCGCGGCGATCCGTTCGACCAGACGCTCGGTGCGCTCGTCGAGCTCATCGGGGTCGGGCGCCTCGACCGCCAGCCCCCACTCGGCGGCTTGTGCCCCGGTGATGCAATCACCAGTCAGCAGAAGGCGTTTGGCGCGCTGGTCGCCCAGCCGGTGCGCCCATAACCCGGCGGCCGGCACGCCCCACACCCGGGTGGGCGGGTAGCCGATTTTCGCGTCGGACGCGGCGATCACCTGGTCGGCGTGCAGGGCGATGTCGGTGCCGCCGGCCACGCAGTAACCATGGATCTTGACCACCGTCGGCTTGTCTGCGTGCATCAAGCTGGAAAAGCCGCGCACGAAGCGGCTCATCATCTGGTAGTCGATCATCGGATCCCACGGCTGATCCGGTAAGTGGTTGACCGCCTGGGTCTTACCGTCGAGCACCGTCCCGCCGTAAGCGCCGGTGCCGCCGGCTGAGCCGGTGCCGTCGGCGTAGGCGCTCAGGTCGAATCCCGCACAAAAGCCTTCACCCCGGCCGGAGACCAGGATGACGTGCACGCTCGGATCCAGATCGGCGCGCTCCACCAACGCGGACAACTCCAGCGGAGTATCGGCGATGATCGCATTGCCCTTATCCGGGCGGTTGAAGGTAATCCGCGCAACCCTGTCGGTGACCTCGTAGGTCATCGTCTTTAAATTGTCGAAGTCGACCGGTCTGATCGCGTGAGTCATATTGGGGCTCAGCCCTTTACCAGGGCTCGCTCCAGGATCGGCGCGAGATCCAGCCTGGCAGGCATGGTTCCGAATGCGCCGCCCCACTGTCCGTCGAGCCGGGTCGCCAAGAACGCCTCGGCAACTGCGGGATGTCCGTAGCGCACCAGCAGCGAGCCTTGCAGCGCCAGGCAGATGTCCTCCGCGACCTTGCGGGCCCGGTAGGCGATCGTGTCCATCTCGGCGAGCTGAGAGCGCAGCTGTTCGATGTGGCTGTCCAACCTTGCGTCCTGGCTCGCGCTTTTGGTGAGCTCGTCAAACAGCACGTCGACGCATTCCGGCCGAGTTGCCATGGCGCGCAAGGTATCCAGCGCGCTGACATTGCCGGAGCCCTCCCAGATACCCATCAGCGGCGCCTCCCGGTACAGCCGCGGCATACCCGAATCTTCGACATAACCATTGCCGCCCAGGCATTCCAGCGCTTCCGCTGCGTGCGGCGTGGCGCGCTTACACACCCAGTACTTGCTGGCCGCCAGCCCGATTCGCCGCAGCAGCGCTTCCCTCTGGTCGCCACGGATCGCGCTGTCGGTGGCGCCGGCCATTCGCATCGCCACCATGGTGGCGGCCTCGGCCTCAACAGCCAAGTCGGCCAACACATTACGCATCAACGGTTGGTCAATTAGATACTCGCCGAACGCCTTGCGGTGCTGCGCATGGTGGACGGCCTGGGTCAGGCCGGTGCGCATGCTGGTGGCGCTGCCCAGCGTGCAGTCCAGCCGGGTCAGGTTGACCATCTCGATGATGGTCGGCACACCGCGGCCCTCCTCGCCGACCAGCCAGGCGGTGGCCTCGTCGTACTCGACCTCGCTGGATGCGTTGGCGTGGTTGCCGAGTTTGTCCTTCAGCCGCTGCAGCAGCATTCGGTTGCGGGTGCCGTCGGGCAGCACCCGCGGCAGGAAGAAACAGGACAGCCCGCCCGGCGCCTGGGCGAGCACCAGGAACACGTCGCACATCGGCGCCGACGTGAACCATTTGTGACCGGTCAGGCGATAGGTGCCGTCGGCGTTGGGGGTGGCCTGGGTGGTGCCGACGCGCACATCGGAGCCGCCCTGCTTTTCGGTCATCGACATGCCCGCGGTGATGCCGGCCTTCGTCGTCGGCACGGTCAGCTCCGGGTCGTAGTGCCGGCTGGTCAGCAGCGGCTCGTAGATCGCGGCCAGCTCCGGGTTGAAGCGCAGCGCAGGAACGACGGCGTACGTCATCGAGACCGGGCAGGTGTGTCCGGGCTCGACGTTCCAGACCGACAGCTTGGCGGCCCGCACCACGTGCGAACCGGGCCGGTCGTCGGCCCACGGCGCGGCGTGCAGGCCGTGCTCGAGAGCGGTGCGCATCAGCTCGTGGTAGGCGGGGTCGTACTCGACCTCGTCGACGCGGTGGCCGTACCGGTCGTGGATGCGCAGGATGGGCCGATTGCGGTCGGCCAACTCGCCCCAGCGTTGGGCCTGCTTAGAGCCGGAGATCGCGCCGACGGTGGTCACCTCGTCCAGGCCCCACTGCCCGCCTTCGCGGATGAGCGCCTCGATGAGCACCGGCGAGGACGCCGGGTTGTGCTCCTCCAGTAGCGGGACCTGGTTGGTGACGACATGAGTATCTGGCATGCGATTATGTTACATTTTTTCTACAGCCGCACAAGACATGTAATGTTCAGCGCGGATGGGCGGCGAAGAATTCCCAGAGTTTCCCGGTGGCGAAGCCGGGCCACTGATGGCCCCCGCCGTCGACGGTGATCAAAACCACGCTGCGATTGTCCGGGCATCCGGCGGTCGACGTGGTGACCGAACCGCTCGTCGTGCTGGCAGGACCACCGCAGTGATTGACGTTGCGCCAGAACGCATTCAGCTGCGACACCGGCGGGCCATCGATGTGGGCCACGCCGGCGCCCCGGCCGCCGTCGTAGCGAATCAGCCGATCGGCGGTGCCATGGATATGCATGACCGACGTCGGATGGGGCGAGTCGCAGGCGTTCAGCTGGGTGGCCGAATCCGGGCCGATCGCGGCGAAGATCGCCGTCTCGCAGGCCAGCGTGTAGGACATGATGCCGCCGTTGCTGATGCCGGTGGCATAGACCCGGGCGGCGTCGATGCCGACGTTGCGGCCGATGTCGGCGACGGCCGCGGTGATGAAGGCGACGTCGTCGATGCCTTCCTTCGCCGAACGGCCGCAGCAGCCGCCGCCGTTGACGTTCCAGGCCCGGTTGAGGCCATCCGGATAAGCGACGACGAACTTGGATGAGTCTGCCAATTCGTTCCAGCCATAGGACTTTTCGGCCTGCGCGCCGTTGCCGAAGCCACCATGCAGCATGACGACCAGCGGGGCGGATGCGGGCAATCCCTTCGGCTTGTAGAGCCGGTACGTGCGGTCGTGTCCGCCGACGCTGATCGTGTGCACGCTGGTGCCGTCGACGAACCCCGACGGCTTGGCCGCATCCCTGCCGAAGCAGCCCGCGACTACCAGTACAACGCCGAGAACCGCGGCGATCCGGGCGCCCATGGCGAACCGGTCCTCAGCTCAGCCGCTCACGCAGGAAAGCGATGTCGTCTTTGCGGCCTTCGTCGGCCGTTTCGCAAATCACCGGCGCACCCGCGGCCTGGACCACCGCGACCAGCAGCTCGGGATCGATCTGACCGGTACCGAAGTTCGCGTGTCGGTCCGCACCTGAGCCCGCCGCGTCCCTCGAGTCGTTGCAGTGCACCAGGTCGATGCGGCCGGTCAGTGCTTTTATCCGCTCGACCGCGTCGACCAGCGCCTCACCCGCGGCCCACGCATGGCAGGTGTCCAGGCAGAAGCCAATTCCCTTGTCGCCGATGTGATCCCAGAGCCGGCCAATGGTCTCGAAATGGCGGGCCATTGCGTGATCGCCGCCCGCGGTGTTCTCCAAGTACACCGCAACGTCGGTTTCGAGGTAGTCCAGCGCCTTGACCCAGCGCTCGAAACCGGCCTCGATGTCGTTGTCGTCGGCGTGTCCGCCGTGCACGATCACCGCCGTCGCATTGATCGCCGAGGCCGCGTCGCAGGTGTCTTGCAAGATCTTGCGCGACGGGATGCGGATGCGGTTGTTGGCCGATGCCACGTTGATCAGGTACGGCGCGTGGACGTACAGCGGCGTGGTCGACGCCTTCAGCGCCTCGGCGTCGTCGCGCGGCTTCGGCTTTTTCCAGCTCTGCGGGTTGCCGAGAAAGAACTGCACCACGTCGGCGCCGTCGGCCTGCGCGGCGGCCAGGGGATCGTCTTGGTGGACGTGTGAACCGATAAGCACGTCGGCCAGTCTAGTGAGGGGCGCCCTTGACGGCGAACAGACATAAAAGGCCCCGACACGCCATGGCTGAGGGTACTTTTCTGTCTGCTCAGCCAACTCGACCGACCAGGCGAGGCCTCAACAACTGGGCGTTGATTCGCCCCACCAGGCCGGCTGGATCGCCACGGATGTCGTCGACTGTCATCGGAATGGTTGTCCATCCACATTCCTGCAGTCGGGCAGTTTTCAGCCGGTCATGCAGCAGGGCATCGCGGCCCACATGCCATTCGACGCTGTCGTATTCGGCGGCGACCAAAGCATGCGGCCACGCGAAATCAACTCGCCAGAGTCTGCCGTATCGGTCAACGATGCTGTACTGCAATTCCGGCATTGGCAAACCGCACTCAATGAACACCAAACGTGCCTCACTCTCCATCGGCGACTCGGCGCGGCTGTCGGCGTAGCCGATCAATTCCCGCACCTTCACGATGCCGCGACGGCCCTTCTGCTCGCGGATCGCGGCGTGCAATTCTCCTTTGGTGCAAGCGCCGGCGTGTAAGGCCGCATCCAGCGTTGCCAAGGCCCGCGGCCGTCGCAACGTCCGTGCGACTTCTACCACTGTCCAGGCTGGCGCTGTTGCCAGCCGGCCTTCGACTCGTCGCAGCGGCGCACCGATTCGCTGATGCACCATCAGGTTTCGCGACGGCCGCATCCGGACGCCTGGATCAAGCACGTGAACGCGGGACGTGCTCTCGGTATCAAAGCCGTACAGCGCGGCGGCTGTACCCATGCAGGCGACGATTGGCTGGCCGGCCAACAGATCCAGCGCCGTCAACTTCAGCAGCACATCGGGCTCCCTGAATGCATAGATGCCATGACAGACCCGAATGAGCTTGCCCACCTTGACTAGTTCGGCCAGGCGTTTGCGGCTCATGACGTCGAGCAGCTGATGTCTGGTGAAGATGTCGTCGTCGAACATGCGGCAAATGGTGCCGTCAGTGCCGCCGAGCGGAAAGTCAGCCCTGTGGATTCGCCCACCAGACGCAAAAGCCCCCGACACGCCTTGCGTGCGGGGGCTTTTGCGTCTGCTCGCGCTAGGAAACGTTACCGGTAGTCGGAGTAGCCGTAGTCGTCCAGCGGAACCGCGGCACCGGTGGCCTGGCCGAAGTCCGGGCTGTAGTACTGATCCTCGTAGGACGGGATCGTGTACGCCGCGGCCCGAGCCTCCTCGGTCGGCTCAACCTGGATGTTGCGGTACCGGTTGATACCAGTACCGGCCGGAATCAGCTTTCCGATGATCACGTTCTCCTTCAGACCCTGCAGCTTGTCGCTGCGGCAGTTGATCGCCGCATCGGTCAGCACCCGCGTGGTCTCCTGGAACGACGCCGCC
>NZ_JBATXN010000271.1:0-6213 GCF_049673265.1 Mycobacterium sp.
GGTGGCCGGGCAACAGGCCTAGCAGACTCGGGCCGAGAGCGATCCCCGCGACAATTTCGCCGATCACCGCGGGCTGGCGGAACCTGCGCGCCACCCACCCGAACACGCGCGCCAGCGCGACGATCACCGCGATGTCGAGCATGACATACGGGAAGACCGATATCACGGCCAACAGTGCACCATAATCAGCTTGACCGCCGCACCGGTTCCGCAACCGTCGGCACCCGACTAAGGACACCCCGATGCCCGCCGACACAGACTCCATCCCCGCCGCGATCGCCGACTACCGCATCCTGGGCGTGCTCGGCGAAGGCAACAACGGCCGGTTCTACCTCGCCGAACCACCCACGCGCCTTGGCCTTTCCACCGACCGGGTGGCCGTCAAGGTGTTCACGGCCCCGGTCAGCACGGATGCCTATCGGCGCGGCGTGCGTGAGTTGCGCGCCTTCGCGGCGGTGCCCTCCCCGAGGCTGGTGCGCATCTACGACGTCGTGCTGGAAGACAAATTCTTCTACGCGATGGAGTACTTCCCGATCGGCTCGCTCGCCTCGCCGACGCGCCCTTTGTCACGACCAGAGATCCTGCGCGCGCTCGAGCACGCCGCGCGAGCCGTCCACGAGCTACACGAGCACGGGTTGGTGCACGCCGACATCAAGCCCCACAACGTGATGCTTACCGCCGACGGCGCCAAGCTGTCGGATCTGGGACTCGCCAGGGTGCTCAACTCTGCGGCGACGGTGACAAGTTTCGCACCGGAAACCTCCGTCGAATTCCTCGACCCCTCCCTGCTGCAGGGCAAAATCCCTTCCCGCGCAACGGATATCTGGTCTCTAGGCGCAACGATCAACCGGGCCCTCTCGACGGAGGGCCTGTATGGCGATCTGCCGGTGGGTCAGCCCATGCTAGCCATCCGCGCGGTGATGTCGGCAAATCCGCGGATATCGGACAAGCTGACCGTCGCCGAAAACGAACTGGTCCAGCGCTGCCTGGCCCCAGTTGAAACGCGTCCGGCGACCGCCGCCGAGGTCAGCGACGCGCTGGCCGCCCTGCGGTAGCAGCTGACGGCGATTTTCTCGGCTATTCGGCGGAGGCGTCAAAAACCACCTCTGCCCTGCGCAAATCGGTTCGCGGCATCAGTGCGGGCGGAGGGATTTGAACCCTCACGCTCTTTCGAGCACCGGCACCTAAAGCCGGCATGTCTGCCGTTCCATCACGCCCGCATGCCCAGCGATCGTACCGTTCCGCCTAGCCGACAGATGAGCCTGCACAGCAGGCGTCGGAGTACCTTCTAGGGGTGTCCACTACACGTCGTCGGAGACCCGCGCTGATTGCGCTGGTGATTCTCGCGGCCGGCGGTTGCCTGGCCTTGGGCTGGTGGCAGTGGACGAGGTTTCAGTCAACTTCCGGCACCTTCCAGAATCTCGGCTATGCGATGCAGTGGCCACTGTTCGCCGGTTTCTGTGTGTACGCCTACCGCAAATTCGTCCGCTACGAGGAGGCTCCGCCGGAGCCGTTCAAGGACCGCGCGATGACCGAGGTTCCGGACGGCCTGCTGCCCGAGCGGCCCAAACCCGCACAGCACAAGGCTGATGATCCCGCGCTACAGCAATACAACGCGTATCTCGCCGAATTGGCCAAGGCGGACAACGAGATACCTCAAAAACAGAACAGGACCACCGCATGACTACACCCGAAAAGCAGCGTCCGGCAGGTGCTGCCACCGCCGAGCGGATCCGGCCAGCGCTGCTGCGCTACCGCGTGATGGCATGGGTGACCGGTGTGTGGCTCCTCGTTCTGTGCGGTGAACTCGTTTCCCATTACGCGTTCCACCACCCGGTGCTGTGGATTACGCAGGTACACGGACTCTTCTACATCATCTACGTGCTGGTTGCGTTCGATCTCGCGATCAAGGTTCGGTGGCCGGCCCCCAAGATAATCGGTGTGCTATTAGCCGGAACAATTCCGCTGGTCGGAATCATCGTCGAGCACTTTCAGACCCGAAACATCAAGGCGCAATTCGACTTATGAGTCTGCCAGCGCTCGCAGCGCCGGCAACAATAACGCAAGCGCCCGACCGCGATGCGATATCGCGTCCTTTTCTTCCGAATTCAGTTGCGCCGCAGTACAGTCCGCACCGTCCGGAATGAATACCGGGTCGTAGCCGAAGCCCGCGTCGCCCCGCGGCTCTCGCGCGATCGCACCGGGCCATTCGCCGCGGACGACAACTTCGTCTGACCCCGACACCAGTGCGCATGCCGACACGAATGCGGCGCCACGTCGCTCATCGGGCACATCACGTAGCTGCGCCAACAGCAGCGCGGTATTACCGGCGTCGTCGCCGTGCATACCCGACCATCGCGCCGACAGCACGCCGGGCATCCCGTTGAGCGCGAGCACCTCCAAGCCGGAGTCGTCGGCGACGGTCGGCAGCCTCGTCGCCGCGAACCCGTCGCGCGCCTTGGCCAACGCGTTGTCCTCAAAGGTCGCACCGGTTTCCGGCGCCTCGTCGAACGGTGGCACGTCGTCGAGTGACACCAACGTCAGCCCGGTCAGCGCGGCCGCATCCAGCACGCGGCGCAGCTCGGCCAGTTTCTTGCGGTTGCGGCTGGCGACCAATAAACGCGTCAGCTTCCGAACGCCTTCTCACGCGTGGGCCCTTCGGGCAGCACACCTGGGTACGGCAAAGCCAACGCCTCACGTTGCGCCACAAAGAGCTTCTCGCAGGCCCCTTGTGCGGCGTCGAGCATCTTGTCGAGCGTCGACCGCGGGAACGTTGCGCCCTCACCGGTGCCCTGGACCTCGACCAACGTTCCGGTGTCGGTGGCGACGACGTTCATATCGACCTCAGCGCGGGCGTCTTCCTCGTACGGCAAGTCCACTCGCACCCGGCCGTCGACCACACCAACGCTGACCGCCGCGATCGCACAGGACAGCGGCCGCGGATCGGACAGCTTGCCGGCCGCCGACAGGTAGGTCACCGCATCGGCTAGCGCGACATACGCGCCCGTGATCGCCGCGGTCCGAGTACCGCCGTCGGCCTGCAACACGTCGCAGTCGATCGCAATGGTGTTCTCCCCCAACGCCGCAAGGTCGATGCAGGCACGCAGCGACCTGCCGACCAACCGGCTGATCTCTTGCGTGCGGCCAGACAGGCGGCCCTTCACCGATTCGCGATCACTGCGGGTGTGAGTGGCCGACGGCAACATCGCGTATTCGGCGGTGACCCATCCCAAGCCGGATCCTTTGCGCCACCGGGGCACGCCCTCGGTGGCGCTTGCCGTGCACATGACTTTGGTCTGACCGAATTCGATCACCACCGAACCTGCCGGGTGCGAAGTGAATCCGCGGGTGATGACAACTGGCCGAAGCTCGTCGTCAAGGCGGCCGTCTTCTCGTTTGGACACGCCGCCAACCCTAGCGCGACGTCAGGACCGACCGACGTTGAACGTCTCGCCGCAGACCACGGCATGCACCGGGCCGTTGAATTCGGCCTTCGCCTCGCTGATCACGTCCTCACGGGAGGTCCACGGCGGGATGTGGGTGAGCAACAGCTCGCCAACCCCGGCCGCGGTCGCGATCCGCCCGGCCTCGGTGCCCGACAGGTGCAGGTCGGGTGGACGGTCGGGCGAATGCGTCCAGGACGCCTCACAGAGGAAGACGTCGGCGTTGCGGGCCAACTCGATGACGGTGTCGCAATAGCCGGTGTCACCGCTGTATACGAACGACGCCCCAGCGCCGTTGGTGATGCGCAGGCCAAACGACTCGGTCGGATGACTGACCACCCGGGGCAAGACGGTGACCGCGCCCACTTGCACGGGTTCACCGTCGACCCAATGCCGGATATCGAAAATATCGGAGAAATCGTCGATCTCGCCGCCGTAGGGCGATGACGCCGCGCCGAGCCGCGACCAGGTATCGCTCGGGCCGTACATCAACGCCTTGCCGGCCGGGGACGACGGGTGATAGCGGCGCCAGACAAACAATCCCGGTAGGTCAAGACAGTGATCGGCGTGCAGATGCGACAACAACACGTGCACCGACCCCGGGTCGGCATGCCGCTGCAACGCTCCGAGCACACCTCCGCCGAAGTCGATGACTAGCGGAGGGGTGTCCGCCGCCCTTAGCAGATATCCCGATGCTGGCGAGTCCGGGCCGACGACGCTCCCGGAGCAGCCCAGCACGGTGATTCGCACTTCACTACTGTGCCATGCCCAGCACCATGTTGGCGAAAACATCCCCGCTTTCGTCGGGGAGGAACTCAGGTAGGCGTCGCGACGTGACGGTGGACGGGGTGGACGCCGGTGATCGCCGGTCCCAAAAACCGCGCCGCGAGGGTGAGGAACGCCTCGGGGTCGCCGGTGGCCTCGAAAAGCCGACCCGGCGCGGGCGGCCCGGGGGAATCGGGGTGCGGGTGCAGTAGGTCGAGTTGGGTGAGTACCCGAAGCAGCTCCTTCGCTGTCTCCTCGGCACTGGAGACCAGCGTGACCGACTCGCCCATCACCAGCTGTATCAGTCCGGATAACAGCGGATAGTGCGTACAGCCCAGCACCAGGGTGTCGACGTCGGCGCGCTGCAGCGGCTCGAGATAACCCTCGGCCAATCCGAGCACCTGGCGGCCACTGGTGATGCCACGCTCGACGAAATCGACGAACCGCGGGCAGGCCACCGAGGTGATCTCGGTGTCGCGGGCGGCGGCGAACGCATCCTGATAGGCGCCCGACGCGACGGTGGCCTGGGTGCCGATCACGCCGATGCGGCCGTTGTGAGTTGCGGCGACGGCACGTCGTACTGCGGGCAGGATCACCTCGACGACCGGCACGTCATAGCGTTCCCGCGCGTCATGCAAGCAGGCCGAGGATGCCGAATTGCACGCGATCACCAGCGCCTTGACGCCGCGGTCGACGAGGTCGTCACCGATGGCCAGCGCATGCCGGCGAATCTCGGGAATCGTCAACGGCCCGTAGGGACCATTGCCGGTATCGCCGACGTAGATGATGTCCTCGTCGGGCAGCTGATCGATGATCGCGCGCGCCACGGTCAACCCGCCGACACCGGAGTCGAACACCCCGATGGGCGCTAATGCATCACTCATGCCGGCACACGGCGATGTAGTCGCGCCTTACGTTCCGGACTGGACAACAGGTATGCGGCCAGCACGCCGGCGATGCCCCCGCAGAGATGCCCCTGCCAGGACACCCCGCCGCACACGTTGAGCACCGGAACCGCCCCCCACAGCACACCGCCGTAGAGAACCAGCACCACTATCCCGATCACGATCTGCCAGGCGGAGCGGGTGAAGAAGCCGAACACCAGCAAGAAGGTCAGCCAGCCGAAGATCAGCCCCGATGCGCCGATGTGATCACTCTCGAGGCCGCAGGACGATCCCCAGTTGCCGATCAGCCAGGTGCCGAAGCCTCCGACGATCCACACGATCGCCGTCGCCCACAGGAACCGGGACAACCCGGCCAGCGTAACGAGGAAGCCCAGCACCAGCGCCGGCCCGGTGTTGGCCGCGAGGTGGCCCCAGTTCGCATGCAGCAGTGGAGCGAACAAAATGCCCCATAGGCCGTCGGCCTCTCGCGGCCGGATGCCGTTGAGATCCCACCGGTGCCCATCGAGCTGGTCGAACAGCTCGATGACATACAGCAGCGCCACAAAGCTCACGATGGTGGCTCCGCCGACCACCCAAACGGAGCGCTTCTTCGGTTGTTGCGCCGGCGTGTTCGCGGGGCTGGTCATGCCCATAGCATGTCACCGATCGCCTTCGGCACGCTGAAACGCTCCGGGGAGCAGGTCCCGGTAGGTCGGTATTCCGGCCACCGACTCCGCGGCGATCACACCGACCAGCACCGCGCGGGCCAGGCAGTCGGCCGCCGCGGCGCCCACGGCGGTGACCAGCGCCGTCTCCGGCGAGAACGCGGCCGGCGTATCGGCCGGCGGTGCCACCTCGATGGCGCCGGTGGCCAGGGCGAACACCATGTCGCCGTCCACCGGGGTGTGCGCCGGCCGGATGCTTCGGGCGAGCCCGTCGTGCGCGGTGCTGGCCACCTGCCGGCAGGCGGCCGGGCTCAGCGCAGCATCGGTAGCGACCACCGCGACCGCGGTATTCAGCGAGCTCAGCGGTGATTCGAGCTCCGCGAGTGCAGCGATCTGTTCATCGGGCGGCGCGGCAAGACCCAATTCGTCGGCCAAGTAGCTCAGCCACGGTAGGCC
>NZ_JBATXN010000272.1:0-1906 GCF_049673265.1 Mycobacterium sp.
CAGGTGTTTACTCGTGATGTGCTGCTCGAACAGGTGTGGGGATACCGTCACCCAGCGGACACCCGCTTGGTGAACGTGCATGTCCAACGTCTGCGCGCCAAGGTGGAAAAAGATCCTGAAAACCCGACCGTAGTGCTGACCGTTCGAGGAGTGGGTTACAAGGCCGGACCTCCGTGACCGGAATGTCTTGATGTGGGGCTCGAGGCCAAGAATTCGCGGCCGTTCGGGCCGTTCCGGTCCCGTGATGCGGGGCATGGGTACATTGAGCCGCGCCGTCGGCGCGGCTTGGCGCCGCTCATTGCAGCTTCGGGTCATCACCCTGACGCTGGGAATGTCGCTGGCGGTGATCCTGGTGCTCGGCTTCACGCTGACCAGTCAGGTCACCAACCGCGTACTTGATGTCAAGGTCCGTGCGGCCACCGAGCAGATCGAGCGGGCCCGTAACACGGTCAGCGGGATCGTCAGCGGCGAGGAGGCGCGGTCGCTGGACAGCAGCCTGCAGCTGGCCCGCAACACGTTGACGTCCAAAACCGATCCGACGTCCGGCGCCGGACTGGCCGGCGCGTTCGACGCGGTGCTGGTGGTGCCCGGTTACGGTCCCAGGCCCGCGGCCGCGGCCGGCCCCGTCGACCAGTTGCCCAATGCCCTGCGGGACTTCGTCAAGGCCGGGCAGGTCGCCTATCAGTACGCGACCGTGCACACCGAAGGCTTTTCGGGTCCGGCGCTGGTGATCGGCACTCCGACATCGTCGCGGGTGACCAACCTTGAGCTCTACCTGATTTTCCCGTTGGGCAACGAGCAGAGCACGATCGCATTGGTCCGCGGCACGATGGCCACCGGAGGGCTGGTGTTGATGGTGCTGCTGGCCGGCATCGCGTGGCTGGTCACTCGCCAGGTGGTGGTGCCGGTGCGGGCCGCCGCCCGGACAGCCGAACGGTTCGCCGAAGGACATCTGTCGGAGCGGATGCCGATCCGCGGCGAGGACGACATGGCCCGGCTGGCGGTGTCGTTCAACGACATGGCCGAAAGCCTGTCGCGACAGATCGCCCAACTGGAGGAGTTCGGCAACCTCCAGCGCCGTTTCACCTCCGACGTCAGCCACGAGTTGCGCACCCCGCTGACCACCGTACGGATGGCCGCCGACCTGATCTACGACCACAGCGAGGACCTCGAACCGGCGCTGCAGCGGTCCACTGAACTGATGGTCAGCGAGCTGGACCGGTTCGAAACTCTGCTCAACGATCTGCTGGAAATCTCCCGCCACGACGCCGGAGTGGCCGAACTGTCGGTGGAGGCCGTCGACCTGCGCACCACGGTCAACAGCGCGCTGGGCAATGTGGGTCACCTCGCCGAAGGTGCAGGCGTCCAGCTCATTGTCGACATGCCGCCCGAAGGGGTGATCGCCGAAGTCGACCCGCGACGCGTCGAGCGGATCCTGCGCAACCTGATCGCCAACGCGATCGACCATGCCGAGCACAAGCCGGTGCGGATTCGGATGGCAGCCGACGAAGACACCGTCGCCGTCACCGTCCGCGACTACGGCGTCGGGCTACGGCCGGGCGAGGAGAAGCTGGTGTTCAGCAGATTCTGGCGTTCGGACCCGTCGCGGGTGCGGCGATCCGGTGGGACCGGGCTGGGGTTGGCGATCAGCGTCGAGGACGCCCGCCTGCACCAGGGGCGGCTGGAAGCGTGGGGCGAACCGGGCAACGGCGCCTGCTTCCGGCTGACGCTTCCGCTGGTGCGCGGACACAAGGTCACCACCAGTCCGCTGCCGATGAAACCGATTGCCCCAGAACGCAAAGAGCATCAGCCTCGGCCGCGGGAGCACGCCGAGAGGGGCGTGTGATGCGCAAGTTGACCGGGCTGCTATTGGCCGTGGCCGTCGTGCTCGCGGGCTGCGCCGGCG
>NZ_JBATXN010000273.1:0-2010 GCF_049673265.1 Mycobacterium sp.
GCTCGAGCCGGGCGGCGTGGGCAAGGTCGATCAGCAGTTTCAGCGTCTCGCGGGTGACGCGATGCTTGCTGTAGTCGATGTACAGGTCGCCGACGGTGACGGTGAACTCGGTACCGCGGTCGGGATCGTCGGCGAAGAATTCGCGCAGGTGTGTGCCGCCGATCTGCTCGTGATGCTTGCGCAGAGCTTTCCAGGCCGGGGTCGATGAGATGTCGGGGATCTGTTCAACCACAGTCATGGCTTCGACCCTAGTCAGGTTGACCAGGGCCAGGTTGAAGCCGAGGTGAGCGAGCTGCTAACCGGCCGGATCAGTGACCGAGTCGGCCGCGGCCCAGTCGAAGCAGCAGCATGGCCAGGTCCTTGCCATCCGGGCCAAGCTCGCTGTAGCGCTCGATGACCTTCATTTCGCGACTGTGCACCAGCCGGGTGCCGCCAGAGGCCATGCGGGCTTTGCCGATTGCCTGGGATACCTCGGTACGGCGCTTCACCGCGGCCAGAATCTCCGCGTCAAGGCGGTCGATCTCCTGGCGCAAGTCATCGATGTCGATTGGTTGCTCGATTTCTACTGTCATTTCAGACTCCGGAATCTCATTGTGTGGGGGGTGTGGGGGTTCTGGTCTCATCCGGTATCGGGCCTCACACAAGAGACGAGCCCCGGATCCGGAAGCGGACCACGGGGCTCTTTCAAGCAGCTAAGCCACGGGCACCGCTGGCCGGTACCCGTAGAAAAATCGACGCTGCATATTGAGCACGAAATGAGTGTGCCACTTGAAGGCCTGCCAGCGCAAAGGTGTCGGCGAACAGCGGTAAGTTGAAACAGACATGACCTTGCACGTTACCGAGGCCGGAGCAGACCAGTTGCTCGACGGACTCAACCCACAACAACGCCAGGCAGTGCTGCATGAGGGCTCGCCGCTGCTGATCGTCGCCGGCGCGGGATCCGGTAAGACGGCCGTGCTGACCCGGCGCATTGCCTACCTGTTGGCGGCGCGCGACGTCGGCCCCGGTCAGGTTCTGGCCATCACGTTCACCAACAAGGCCGCGGCGGAGATGCGCGAGCGGGTGGTGGCGCTGGTCGGCCCGCGAGCACGATCGATGTGGGTGTCGACATTCCACTCGACCTGCGTGCGGATCCTGCGCAACCAGGCGTCGCTGATTGCCGGCCTCAATTCCAACTTCTCCATCTACGACGCCGACGATTCGCGGCGGCTGCTGCAGATGATCGCCAAGGACATGGGCCTTGACATCAAGCGCTACTCGCCACGGCTGTTGGCCAACGCCATCTCGAACCTGAAGAACGAGCTGATCGACCCGCAGCAGGCGATGGCCAACCTGTCCGACGAAGACCACGCCGACGACCTGTCGCGCACGGTGGCCGCCGTCTTCTCCGAATACCAGCACCGGCTGCGGGCGGCCAACGCACTCGACTTCGACGACCTGATCGGCGAGACCGTCGCCGTGCTCCAGGCCTTCCCGCAGATCGCCCAGCATTACCGTCGGCGCTTCCGGCACATCCTGGTCGACGAGTACCAGGACACCAACCATGCCCAGTACGTGCTGGTGCGCGAGCTCGTGGGACATACGGCGCGCGCCGCCGCCGACGACCCCGACGCCGTGCCGCAGGCAGAGCTGTGCGTGGTCGGCGACGCCGACCAATCGATCTATGCGTTCCGCGGCGCCACGATTCGCAATATCGAAGACTTCGAGCGCGACTACCCCAACGCCACAACGATCCTGCTCGAACAGAATTACCGCTCCACGCAGAACATCCTGTCGGCGGCCAACTCGGTGATCGCGCGCAATTCGGGACGCCGGGAGAAGCGGCTGTGGACTGATGCCGGTGAAGGCGAGCTGATCGTCGGCTACGTCGCCGACAACGAGCACGACGAGGCGCGGTTCATCGCCGAGGAGGTCGACGCGCTGGTCGCCGACGGCGACATCACCTACAACGACATGGCCGTCTTCTACCGCACCAACAACTCGTCGCGGTCGGTTGAAGAAGTGTTCATT
>NZ_JBATXN010000274.1:0-3411 GCF_049673265.1 Mycobacterium sp.
CGACATGCGCGAAGCTCGGGTAGTGGTCGCTGATCTCGGCCACGCTCAACGTCACGACGTCGTGCGCCGGCGCGTTGATGCCGTGCGCGCTGGTGCTGCCGAACATCAGCCGGGACATATGGGGACGCTCGATGGCGAAGCGCCGGTAGGCAATCCCGGCGGCCATCAGATCCGCGACCGGGTCGGACGTCGGGGCCATCGTCAACGCCGCATCGAATTGACACAATCCCTCCTCGGCAACCGCCGCGATCAACGCTGACATCCCGCCGAAGTGCGTGTACAACGCCATCGTCGAGGTTCCGGCGGCGCCGGCGATTTTGCGGGTCTGCAACGCATCCGGGCCGTCCTTGTTGAGGATCTCGACGGCGGCGCGCAGCAACTCGGCACGCACGTTGCGCTCGGCCTGCGAAGTATCGGGAGACATCAGTTGTCATCTTGACACAGCTGGCCACACCGGTGTATAACAATGAAATATCAATGTTATGCCAGCTAGGAGGCCCAGTGAGAACAGCCACCACCACCACCACCCCGGCGAATCCGTATCTCGATGACTTCCTGGCGCCGGTAACCGCCGAGGTGACTGCGACCGATCTGGCCGTCACCGGCCACATTCCCGAATTCCTGGATGGGCGCTACCTGCGCAACGGGCCCAACCCCGTCGCAGAGGTCGACCCCGCCACCTATCACTGGTTCAGCGGCGATGCGATGGTGCACGGGGTCGGCCTGCGCGACGGGCAGGCCCGCTGGTACCGCAACCGCTGGGTCCGCACCGCGCATGTGTGCGCCGCGCTGGGCGAGTCCGCGCCCGCCTCGCTCAACCCGCGCGCCGGCATGCTGTCCGTCGGTCCCAACACCAACGTGCTGAGCCACGCCGGACAAACCCTGGCAATGGTCGAGGGTGGTGGCGCCAACTACCGGCTGACCGATGACCTCGAGACCGAGGGGACCTGCGACTTCGACGGCACGCTTTCCGGCGGGTACACCGCCCACCCGCACCGCGACCCGGCAACCGGCGAATTGCACGCGATCTCTTACTCTTTCGCCCGCGGACACACAGTGCAGTACTCGGTGATCGACACCAAGGGACGAGCACGGCGGACCGTCGACATCGCGGTGACCGGGTCGCCGATGATGCACGACTTCTCGCTGACCGAGAAGTACGTGGTGATCTATGACCTGCCGGTGACATTCGACCCGGTGCAGGTGTTGCCGACGACCATGCCGCGCTGGCTGAGCGCGCCGTCTCGACTGGTCGTGCAATCGCTGCTCGGACGCGTCCGTATCCCCAGCCCGATCTCCGCGATGATCAACCGCGATCCCCAGCCGATCCACCGGATGCCCTACAAGTGGAACCGCGACTATCCGGCGCGCATCGGGGTCATGCCGCGCGAGTCCGGCGGTAATACCGCCGGAAAACCTCCAGTGCGGTGGTTCGACATCGAGCCGTGCTACGTCTACCACCCGCTCAACGCGTACTCCGAAACCCGGGACGGCGCCGAAGTGCTGGTCCTCGACGTGGTGCGCTACCAACGGATGTTCGACCGCGACCTGCGCGGCCCAGGCGACAGCCGGCCAACGTTGGACCGCTGGACCGTCAACCTGGCCACCGGCACGGTGTCCACCGAATGCCGTGACGACCGCTCTCAGGAATTCCCCCGGATCAACGAGAGCCTGGTGGGTGCCAAGCATCGCTTCGGCTACACCGTCGGGATCGACGGCGGCTTCCTCGGATCAGGCAGAACCCAAATGTCGACAGCGCTGTACAAGCACGACTACCAGACCGGATCCAGCACGGTCGCGCCGCTAGACCCCGAGCTGCTGATCGGCGAAATGTCCTTCGTCGCACGTCCCGGCACCGATTCGCGGGCCGAGGACCCCGCTGAGGACGACGGCATTCTGATCGGCTACGGCTATCACCGCGGCCGCGACGAGGGTCAACTGGTGCTGCTCGACGCGCAAACCTGCGAATCGGTGGCCACAGTGCACTTGCCGCAGCGCGTGCCGATGGGCTTCCATGGCAACTGGTCGCCCCGGGAGTGACCGAATTGCTTCCGATCATGAATTTCCAGCGATAGGCGCACAAGGCGACTCCGTTATCACCAGTGCGCTACAGTGACTCATGCCACAAGCTGGGCTTGGGCAGCGTTAAGTAACGTCTGGCGGGAGGGTTTCGCATGGGTATCGGTATTGAGGTTGAGGGACTGACAAAGTCCTTCGGCTCCCAGCGAATCTGGGAAGACGTGACCATGCAAGTCCCGGCGGGCGAGGTCAGCGTGCTGCTGGGCCCGTCGGGTACTGGTAAGTCGGTCTTTTTGAAGTCGCTGATCGGGCTGCTGCGCCCGGAGCGCGGTTCGATCATCGTCGACGGCACCGACATCACCGAGTGCTCGGCCAAGGAGCTTTACGACATTCGCACTCTATTCGGCGTCATGTTCCAGGACGGCGCCTTGTTCGGGTCGATGAACCTCTACGACAACACCGCGTTCCCACTGCGTGAGCACACCAAGAAAAAGGAAGGCGAGATCCGTGACATCGTCATGGAGAAGCTGGAGATGGTGGGCCTGGGTGGCGACGAGAAGAAGTTCCCCGGTGAGATCTCCGGCGGTATGCGCAAGCGCGCCGGGTTGGCCCGTTCGCTGGTGTTAGACCCGCAGATCATCCTGTGTGATGAGCCGGACTCGGGTCTGGACCCGGTCCGCACCGCGTATTTGAGCCAGCTGCTCATCGACATCAACGCGCAGATTGACTGCACGATCTTGATCGTCACGCACAACATCAACATCGCCCGCACCGTGCCGGACAATATGGGCATGCTGTTCCGCCGCAAGCTGGTCATGTTCGGCCCCCGCGAGGTGCTGCTGACCAGCGACGAGCCGGTGGTGCGGCAGTTCCTCAATGGCCGTCGTATCGGCCCGATCGGGATGTCGGAGGAAAAGGACGAGGCCACCATGGCCGAGGAGCAGGCCCACCTGGAGGCCGGTCATGTCGACGGCGGTGTCGAGGAGGTCGAGGGTGTGCCGCCGCAGATCATCGCTACCCCCGGCATGCCCGAGCGCAAGGCGGTCGGTCGTCGCCAAGCCCGGGTCCGGGAGAACCTGCACCTGCTGCCCAAAGACGCGCAGGCGGCGATCCTCGAATCGCTTGAGGACGACAAGAACTCAGCCCGCGACTACGACGGTGAGAACGACCGTGGCCGGCACCGCGATGAGGAAGCGGACACCGCGGGGATTCCCACCCAACGCAGCTACTGACCACTGCTGGCAGTACGGCCCCGATGCACCCGCCCGAAAGGAGTTGATCCACCAACTTGGCGCGTCACCTCTTGACGGAAACGCCCAAAAGGGCCAATCTGTTGGGCAGCATGCGTGAACGGGTAGATCCAGACGCCAGCCAGCGCCGATATCCCCGAGC
>NZ_JBATXN010000275.1:0-1853 GCF_049673265.1 Mycobacterium sp.
TGCACCATGCCCGGGTTCCCGGACAAGTTCATGCCGTTCATGGATGAGCCGCCGGGCGGCAAGGTTTCCACCACCGCCTCAGGACTTTATGGCTCGCTGATCCGCAACCTGCGCGGTGTCACCGCACGCACCGTTGACAAAGAGCCGAAGTGGCGGCACAAGGGCGACAAACTCACGACGGGCGCACGCCGCACCTGGTAAGGCGCGACACGACCTCGCAGCTGAAGATACGGAGCAAAGTTCGATGACAACGATCATCCCCGAGCCGTCCCACGCGAAGCGCGAGCCCGGCCAACTCGTCGAAATGGCCTGGGATCCGATCACCCGGATCGTGGGCAGCCTCGGCATCTACACCAAGATCGACTTTGAGAACCGCGAAGTGGTCGAGTGTCACAGCACATCGTCCATCTTCCGCGGTTACTCATTATTTATGCGGGGCAAGGATCCTCGCGACGCCCATTTCATCACCAGTCGCATCTGCGGTATCTGCGGTGACAACCACGCCACCTGTTCCTGCTACTGCCAGAACATGGCTTACGGGGTCAAGCCGCCGCATTTGGGCGAGTGGATCGTCAACCTCGGCGAAGCCGCGGAATACATGTTCGACCACAACATCTTCCAAGAAAACCTGGTCGGTGTGGACTTCTGCGAAAAGATGGTCTCGGAAACCAACCCGGGTGTGCTGGCCAAAGCGGAAAACACCGCAGCTCCGCGCGCCGATGCACACGGATACAAGACCATCGCCGACATCATGCGGTCGCTCAACCCGTTCAGCGGGGAGTTCTACCGTGAGGCGCTACAAGTCAGCCGGTACACCCGAGAGATGTTCTGCCTCATGGAAGGCAGGCATGTGCACCCGTCCACGCTGTACCCAGGCGGGGTCGGCACGGTGGCAACCATCCAGTTGATGACCGACTACATGAGCCGCCTGATGCGCTACGTCGAGTTCATGAAGAAAGTCGTACCCATGCACGACGATCTCTTCGACTTCTTCTACGAAGCGATTCCCGGTTACGAGAAGGTCGGTCTGCGCCGCACCCTATTGGGCTGCTGGGGCTCATTCCAGGACCCCGAGGTGTGCAACTTCGATTACAAGGACATGGAGCGTTGGGGCAACGCCATGTTCGTCACACCGGGCGTAGTGGTCGACGGCAAGCTGGTGACCCACTCGCTGGTCGATATCAACCTGGGCATCCGGATCCTTTTGGGCAGTTCGTATTACGACGACTGGACCGATCAGGAGATGTTCGTCAAGACCGATCCGTTGGGCAACCCGGTCGACCGGCGCCACCCATGGAACCAGCACACCAACCCGCATCCGCAGAAGCGGGACATGGACGGCGGCAACTACAGCTGGGTGATGTCGCCGCGCTGGTTCGACGGCAAGGACCACCTCGCTCTGGACACCGGTGGGGGCCCGCTCGCCCGGCTGTGGGCGACGGCGCTAGCCGGCCTGGTCGACATTGGCTACGTCAAGTCGACCGGTCATTCGGTGCAGATCAACTTGCCGAAGACCGCGCTGAAGGGGCCGGTCGAGTTCGAGTGGAAGATCCCGCAGCACGGGTCCAACACCATCGAGCGCGACCGGGCGAGAACTTACTTCCAGGCCTATGCGGCGGCATGTGCACTGCACTTCTGCGAGCAGGCACTTGGCGAAATCCGAGCCGGCCGCACCAAGACCTGGGAGAAGTTCGACGTGCCCAAGGAAGGCATCGGCTGCGGCTTCACCGAGGCGGTCCGCGGAGTATTGAGTCACCACATGGTGATTCGCGACGGCAAGATCGCCAACTACCACCCGTACCCGCCCACGCCGTGGAATGCCAACCCGCGCGACAGCTTCGGCACACCGGGAC
>NZ_JBATXN010000276.1:0-15151 GCF_049673265.1 Mycobacterium sp.
GGTTTTTTCTGTTCCTGCTTGTCGTATTGGCGCTGCTGGCGCTGTACATCATCGTCCAGGTGGCCCGGCATCGCCGGATGCTGCGGTTCGCCAACATGGAACTGTTGGAAAGTGTGGCGCCCAAGCAGCCCACCCGATGGCGGCACCTGTCGGCGATCCTGTTGGTCGCCTCGTTGGTGCTGTTCACGATCGCGATGGCCGGCCCAACCCACGACGTCCGGATTCCGCGCAACCGTGCGGTCGTCATGCTGGTCATCGACGTTTCGCAGTCGATGCGGGCCACCGACGTCGAACCCAACCGGATGGCCGCGGCCGAAGCGGCTGCCAAAGAGTTCGCCGGGGAGCTGACCCCGGGCATCAACCTCGGGTTGATCGCCTACGCCGGAACGGCGACGGTTCTGGTGCAGCCGACGACTAACCGGGACGCGACCAAAGCGGCGCTGGACAAGTTGCAGTTCGCCGACCGCACAGCCACCGGGGAGGGCATCTTCACCGCGCTTCAGGCCATCGCCACTGTGGGCGCGGTGATCGGCGGCGGCGACACTCCGCCGCCGGCGCGGATCGTGTTGTTCTCCGACGGCAAAGAGACAATGCCGACCAACCCGGACAACCCCAAAGGTGCGTTCACCGCGGCGCGCACCGCCAAGGACCAAGGTGTGCCGATCTCCACGATCTCATTCGGTACGCCGTATGGCTTCGTGGAGATCAACGGCCAACGCCAGCCGGTGCCCGTCGACGACAGCACGATGAAGAAGGTGGCCGAGCTGTCTGGCGGCAACCATTACGGCGCTTCTAATCTGCAGGAGCTCAAACAGGTCTACGCGTCGCTGCAGCAGCAGATCGGTTACGAGACGATCCGCGGCGACGCCAGCGTGGGATGGCTGCGGCTGGGTTCGCTGGTTTTGGCGCTGGCCGGGCTGGCTGCTCTGCTGATCAACCGGCGCCTGCCGACCTGATCCTTGCGTTTGTTCCGGAGCCGGGCGATTTCAGCCCCGCCGCGCCCAGCCGCTAAGTTGACGGGGTGACTGACGCAGCCACCGAGCTCGCCGCCGACGGCGGCAAACCCGCATTTGTGTCCCGTTCTGTCCTGGTGACGGGCGGAAACCGGGGGATCGGTCTGGCGATCGCACAGCGGCTGGCCGCCGACGGCCACAAGGTGGCCGTCACGCACCGCGGATCTGGGGCGCCCGAGGGGCTCTTCGGCGTCGAGTGTGACGTCACCGACAACGCCGCCGTCGATCGCGCCTTCAAAGAGGTCGAGGAGCACCAGGGTCCGGTCGAGGTGCTGGTGTCCAACGCTGGGGTTTCGGCGGACGCGTTTCTCATCCGGATGACCGAGGAGAGGTTCGAGAAGGTCATCAACGCCAACCTCACCGGCGCGTTCCGGGTGGCACAGCGGGCATCGCGGAGCATGCAGCGAAAGCGGTTCGGCCGAATGATCTTCATCGGTTCGGTCTCCGGGAGCTGGGGTATCGGCAACCAGTCCAATTACGCGGCCTCCAAGGCCGGCCTGATCGGCATGGCCCGCTCGATCTCGCGGGAGCTGTCGAAGGCCGGGGTGACTGCGAACGTGGTGGCACCGGGCTACATCGACACCGAGATGACCCGCGCGCTGGATGAGCGGATTCAGGCGGGGGCACTGGAATTCATCCCGGCCAAACGGGTTGGCACCGCCGCCGAGGTCGCCGGGGTGGTCAGCTTCCTGGCGTCCGAGGATGCCACCTACATCTCCGGTGCGGTCATCCCGGTCGACGGCGGCATGGGTATGGGCCACTGAGTACAACCACGGCATAAAGGACGGACATGGCAGGACTGCTGGACGGCAAACGGATTCTGGTCAGCGGAATCATCACCGACTCGTCGATTGCGTTTCACATCGCCAAGGCGGCCCAGGAAGCGGGGGCGCAGTTGGTGCTGACCGGGTTTGACCGGTTGCGGTTGATTCAGCGCATCGCCGACCGGCTGCCGGAGAAGGCACCGCTGATCGAACTCGACGTGCAGAACGAGGAGCATCTGAACTCGCTCGCCGAGCGGGTGACAGCCGAGATCGGCGCGGGCAACAAGCTCGACGGTGTAGTGCACTCGATCGGCTTCATGCCGCAGACGGGAATGGGCATCAACCCGTTCTTCGATGCGCCGTATGAGGATGTGTCCAAAGGCATTCACATCTCGGCGTATTCGTACGCTTCGCTGGCGAAGGCGCTACTGCCGATCATGAACCCCGGCGGCTCGATTGTGGGTATGGATTTCGACCCGACCCGGGCGATGCCCGCCTACAACTGGATGACGGTGGCCAAGAGCGCCCTGGAATCGGTTAACCGGTTCGTCGCGCGCGAGGCGGGCAAATTCGGCGTCCGCTCCAATCTAGTTGCCGCGGGACCGATCCGGACGCTGGCGATGAGCGCGATTGTGGGTGGCGCACTCGGTGACGAGGCCGGCGCCCAGATGCAGCTGCTCGAGGAGGGCTGGGATCAGCGCGCTCCGATCGGCTGGAACATGAAGGACCCCACACCGGTCGCCAAGACGGTGTGTGCCCTGCTGTCGGAGTGGTTGCCGGCTACCACCGGCACGATCATCTACGCCGACGGCGGCGCTAGCACCCAGTTGCTTTAGACGGCAATGGAATTCGACGCGGTCCTGCTGCTGTCGTTCGGTGGGCCCGAAGGGCCCGAGCAGGTAAGGCCGTTTCTGGAGAACGTCACTCGCGGTCGCAATGTGCCTCCCGAGCGCCTTGATGCCGTCGCCGAGCACTACCTGCATTTCGGCGGGGTGTCACCGATCAACAGGATAAACCGGGCGCTGGTCACCCAACTGCAAGCGGAGTCGGACCTGCCAGTCTATTTCGGCAACCGCAACTGGCAACCCTACATCGAAGACATCGTCGCGACCATGCGCGACAACGGTGTTCAGCGCGCGGCGGTGTTCACTACGTCGGCGTGGAGCGGTTATTCAAGCTGCACCCAGTATGTCGAGGACATCGCCCGGGCCCGCCGAGCAGTCGGCCCTGGTGCACCCGAACTGGTCAAACTGCGGCCCTATTTCGACCACCCGAGCCTCGTGCAGATTTTCGCCGACACCATCGGCGCGGCCTCCGGCGCCCTGCCCGCCGAGCTGTTCGCCGACGCTCGTCTGGTATTCACCGCGCATTCCGTCCCGGTGGCCGCCGACCAGCGCTGCGGTCCGCAGCTGTACAGCCGCCAAGTCGCTTACGCCGCAAGGCTGATCGCAGCGGCAGCCGGTTACCACGATTTCGACCTGGCCTGGCAGTCGCGATCGGGTCCGCCGCACGTTCCATGGCTGGAACCCGATGTCGCCGACCACCTTTCGGCATTGGCCGCAACGGGGGTCAAAGCCGTGATCATCTGCCCGATAGGTTTTGTTGCCGATCACATCGAGGTGGTGTGGGATCTCGACCAGGAGTTGCGATCTCAGGCCGAGGCAGCAGGCATTGTGTTGGTGCGGGCCGCCACCCCTAATGCGCACCCGCGCTTCGCGCGAATGGCGGTGGACCTGATCGACGAATTGCGGTATGGCCGTGCGCCTGTCCGGGTCAGCGGACCCGATCCGGTGCCGGGCTGCGCGGCCAGCACCAACGGCGAGCCGTGCGCTCCGCCGCACTGTGTCGCCGAGGAACCCACTGATCGGTCGGCGGGCTAGCCGCGCCAGGCTGCGCACAGAATCGCACTGAGCGCGGCCATTCTCGCCGATCGCACCACAGCGGCCAACGGACGCAGCGCGTCGGTGGCGATCTGGGCCTCCGACAACGACTGCGTCCCGATCCGGGTAAGCCCCGCGCTGACCGTGATGATCGCGTCGACATGAGCGGCGTTCTCCAGCACCCGCAGAGCACGCGACGGCGCAGGCTCGGGAACTTGGTGCTGCCGCGTGGATTCCAACAGCTGCTCGACCAGCCCGCGCGGATCGTCGACGTCGGCGCCGGTGGACCCCAGCCCGATTGCGGTGAGCGCGTCGGCGGCTGAACGCACCGCCAATCGGAGGGCGTATTCGGCCTGGCCCAGCTCGGTATCGTCGACGACCGGAACCTCCGGCAGTGAATAGACGGTCCAGGACAGCGCACATAATTCGGGCACAACGTGTTCGTGGTCAGAGTCGTCGTACCCGAATTCGGGCACCAGCGCGACGGCAACGCCGGGATCGTCGGGATTGCTGACAATCACCGCTTCTCCAGCGGCCAACGCGTCTCGTTCGAACTGGGTGCCCGCCGCCAGCCCGCGAACGTCGCCGGGAACGGGCAACACCACCTTGATCGATGGTGCGCCCGTCGACGGCCGACCGGCAGCGGTGCGCAGCGTCTGTAGCAGCGACACCGCGCCCGCGTCGTTCACGTCCGGCCACGGCAATCCGGTGTGGCCCGCCGCGACCGCATCGTATGCGGTAACCGATTGTATTGGTGCCCAACAGGATAGCGCGTCGAGGACGTCGTCGGGCGCGGCCTTGCCGGCAAGCCAGGCGTTGGCCCAGACCGAGAGCGTTGCGCTGGGGCACCACATGGTTTCGCAGTCTAGTTGTTCGGCGTGAGCAAGGCTGATCACGCGATATCCTGGCGGCATGCCTGCGGCCCTGATCTGGCTGATCGTCGCGTTCGGGCTGGCCGGTGCCGAGGCGCTGACTGGCGACATGTTCCTGCTGATGCTCAGCGGCGGTGCGCTGGCCGCGGCGGGATCCAGTTGGCTGCTGGACTTGCCGATCTGGGCCGATGGGGCGGTATTCCTGGTAGTTTCGGTGCTTCTGGTGGTACTGGTCCGGCCGCCGTTACGGCGACGGCTGACCCCAGCGAAGGGTCTGCCGACGGGGGTCAAGGCGCTGGAGGGCAAGAGCGCGCTGGTCCTCGACCGGGTCGCCCGAGATGAAGGTCAGGTGAAGGTGGACGGCCAGGTGTGGACGGCGCGGCCCATGAATGAAGGCGACGTCTTCGAACCCGGCGATCGAGTGACCGTCATGCATATCGACGGGGCCACCGCGGTGGTCTGGAAAAACACGTAAGCCCTCTTGAGCAATAGGAGGAACTGTGGTTGCTGGTCTGGTATTTCTTGCTGTTCTGGTGGTGTTCGCGGTCATCGTGGTGGCCAAGTCGGTGGCGCTGATCCCACAGGCGGAAGCGGCGGTGATCGAACGGCTGGGCCGATATAGCCGCACAATCAGCGGGCAGCTAACCCTGCTGATTCCGTTCATAGACCGGGTCCGCGCCCGGGTGGATTTGCGCGAACGCGTGGTGTCATTTCCGCCGCAGCCGGTGATCACCGAGGATAACCTGACCCTCAACATCGACACCGTGGTCTATTTCCAGGTCACCAGCCCGCAGGCCGCGGTCTACGAGATCAGCAACTACATCGTGGGTGTCGAGCAGCTCACCACCACCACGCTGCGCAACGTCGTCGGTGGGATGACTTTGGAGCAGACCCTGACGTCCCGCGACCAGATCAACCAACAACTGCGCGGTGTGCTCGACGAGGCCACTGGCCGTTGGGGACTGCGGGTGGCACGCGTCGAGCTGCGCAGTATCGACCCGCCGCCGTCGATCCAGGCGTCGATGGAAAAGCAGATGAAGGCCGACCGGGAGAAGCGGGCGATAATCTTGACCGCCGAGGGCGCCCGGCAGGCGGCGATCACACAGGCCGAGGGGGAGAAGCAGTCGCAGATCCTCGCCGCCGAAGGCGCCAAGCAGGCCGCGATCCTGGCGGCCGAGGCCGACCGGCAGTCCCGGATGTTGCGGGCGCAGGGCGAACGGGCCGCGGCCTACTTCCAGGCGCAGGGCCAGGCTAAGGCGATCGAGAAGACGTTCGCCGCGATCAAGGCCGGCCGGCCCACCCCGGAGATGCTGGCTTACCAGTACCTGCAGGTCTTGCCGCAGATGGCGCAGGGCGAAGCCAACAAGGTGTGGCTGGTGCCCAGCGACTTCGGCACGGCGTTGCAGGGATTCACCAAGCTGCTGGGCGCTCCCGGCTCCGACGGGGTGTTCCGGTATCAGCCATCGCCGGTCGATGACGCGCCCAAGCACTCCGCCGACGATGACGACGCCGAGGTCGCCGACTGGTTCTCCACTGAAACCGACCCGGCGATTCTCCAGGCGGTGGCCAAGGCCGAGGCAGACGCGCGCACGCCGGTCGAGGGCACCTTGCCGCCACCGTCGCAGCTGAATCAGTGACGTGGGCGCATTGACTTCGCCGAAAACCTATGCGGCGCTTGCCGCTTTTCAGGCCGGTGATGCGGTCGCCTGCGCGATCCCGCTCCCGCAAATCACCAAAGCCCTTGACCAGTACGGTGTTCCACCGAACATCCGGTGGATCCTTCCGGTCGCAAAGGCCGCCTCGGCGATCGGCTTACTGTCGGCTGGCCGAACTCCGGCATTGGCGCGATTGACTACGGCGATGCTGACGGTGTACTTCGTGCTCGCGGTGGGCGCCCACATTCGCGTTCGCGACCGAATCGTCAATACCCTTCCGGCGGCGTCGTTTCTGGCCACCTACGCGGTGCTGACGGCCAAGGGGCCAAACGCCGATTAACTACAGTCGCAGCTCGACGATCGGCAGCGGTGTATCGGTCTCGGTGATCGGGCTGCCGAGGGTGCGCTCCAACACGGGCCGAAATCGCTCCCAGGCCTGCGGATGCGCTGCGATGTACGCGCCAAGCGCGCGGTCTGCTTCTTGCGGGTTCAGAATCCGCGCGGTGGCCGGCACGGGCGCGCGGCTTCCGGTATAGACCCGTACCCGCGGGTTGGCCTTGATGTTGCGGAACCACTGGGCTTTGGCGCCGAAGCCGGACGCGACGACGTAGCTGTCCGGCGTGGGATGGTCGACGACCTCGAGGACGACATGGCGCCGGACGCCAGATTTGCGGCCGATGTGCTCCAACATCAGCAGTCGCGAACCGAACACTGCACCAGCGCGCGCTTTAAAGATCCAGATCGGAGCCCGCATCAGCGGGCGCGAACGCAGGATGCGCGCGCCCACTGCGGCGAGCCGCGACGGCGGACGTGTGGTGGACATAATGCCTCCTTGTTGTCGGTGCTTCTCGCGGGATTGATGACTAAAGCATTGCCGCGTGGACGTAGTGGGTATGTCCCCTCCCGATGAACAATGCACGCGGCGGAACAGGTACCCGCCGCCGTCGCCGCCGCAAATGGACTCGCGCCGACATTCGGGTCGTCGACGCAGACGTGGCGCGCCATGCAATCGCGGGTACCGCGATCGGCAACTTCATGGAGTGGTACGACTTCGGGGTCTACGGCTATATCGCCACCACGATTGCGCAGGTGTTCTATCCCGGCAACAGCGTCAGCGCCGTTCACCTCATCGCCACGTTCGGGACGTTGGCGGCGGCATACGTCGTGCGTCCGCTCGGCGGGTTCATCTTCGGTCCGCTCGGTGACCGCATCGGGCGCAAGCGGGTGCTGATGATCACGATCATGTTGATGACGGTAGGCACCACGACGAGCGGTCTGCTGCCCGGCTACAGCGTCATCGGCATCTGGGCGCCGATCCTGCTTGTCGTCGCGCGGGTCTTCCAAGGCCTGTCGACCGGCGGTGAGTACGTCGGGGCGATGACCTACTTGGGTGAGCAGGTCCCCGACCGCAAGCGGGGCATGATGGTCGGGTTCTTGCCGATGGGCAACCTGGTTGGGTTCGTGCTTGCCGGGCTGATGGTGACCGGGCTGCAAACCTGGCTGCCGAGCCACGACATGCTGATGTGGGGCTGGCGGATTCCGCTCTTGCTCAGCGCGCCATTCGGCGTTGTGGCCATCTATCTACGGCTGCGCCTCGCGGAATCCGCGGCCTACCAGAAAGTCGGCGTCAGCGGGAGTACATCGAATGTGCTTGATCTGCAACCTTTTTGGCGTACGCTCGTCCAGCAGTGGAGAGCCATGCTGATTTGCGCGGCTCTTGTGGTCACGTCCAGCGCGGCGGACTTCATGCTCACCGGATACTTGCCGACCTACCTCAAGGTGGTCGTGCGCGTCGGCCACGCCGCTGCGCTCGTGATGATTACCGCCACGTTGATGTTTCTCATGGTCGTTTTGGTGTTCGTCGCCTGGCTGTCCGACCACATCGGCGTCAAACCGATCATGTGGACCGGCTGCGGCCTGCTGATAGCGGCATCGATTCCCGCATTCCTGCTCATCCACTCCGGCGGCGGCTATCTGGTGATCTTCATCGGTGTGCTGTTGATCGGGCTGATGGAACTGTGCTTCGACGCAACTTCCCCGGCCATGCTGCCGGCGCTGTTTCCCACCGAGGTGCGCTATGGGGCGCTGGCCGTTGCCTACAACATCTCCTTATCGGCAGTTGGCGGCTCCACCCCGCTGATCGCCCAATCGCTGGTGTCCGGGACCGGCAACGCGATGATGCCGGCATACATGCTGATCGTCGCGGGGTTGGTGGGGGCGGTGACGCTCCCGTTCACGCCGGAGGTGGCAGGTCGGCGGCTACCGGGATCAGCGCCCGCGGTCGAGACAGAACAGGAGGCCCGCGAACTGGTTGCCGACGACTAGAGGCGTTAGGGCTGCTGAGCAGGTCCAGCGGGTGCGGTCGGGTGGCACTGCGGCGGGTATGCCGGCTGTCCGCCGCCACCTCTCGGACTGCCGGGCCCGACGCGCCCGTATGGCCAGCATGGTCGGTGGGCCGGAGCCGGCGGCTGAGTTGGAGTTGGTTGGCAGTCCGCGCATGGCGGGGCCGGGTCCAACGGGACGGCCCCGACTGGTGCGGACGTCAATGCAGAGATGCCGAGCCCGGCGGCGACGGCGGCCGCGGCGGCCAGGCGTCTCAGGTACATCTTGTCGCCTCCCAGACTTTCAGCACGCGGACGCCGGCTCGACGGCTGTATCGGTTTCCGCTACGGGTGCACCTTTATGCCGCCGGTGGTGCTGAATCTCGTAGGCCAACAGGGCAATCCCGACGATGCCGGTGCCCAGCGACACCAGAAACAGCAGCGGGCTGACGTGGCCGGTGAGCGCGTCGCCGAGGATCACCACGGCCGCCGTGCCGGGCAGCACACCGGCCAGCGTCGCCAATGTGTAGGGCCACAGCCGGATCGCCGACGCGCCGGCGGCATAGTTCAGCACCGAGAACGGCACCGCGGGAATCAACCGAAGCGACATCACCGAAACCCAGCCGCGGTCGCGCAGCCGGGCGTCGACCGTCTCCACAGCCTGGTGGCGCACCAGGCGACTGAGTTGCCAGCCGGCCGCACGGACCAGCACCAGCGCGAGCACCGCGCTGGCCGTGCTGGCCACCACCGCCAGAGTTACCCCGAGCACCGGGCCGAACAGCAGACCGGCGGCCAACGTGAACGCAGTCCGGGGAAACGGGAACACCGTCACCACGATGTGGGCAGCGAGGAAGGCCAGCGGGATCCATGGACCCGCCTTCGTCGCCCAGTCCCGAATCTGCACCGCCGTGGGAAGCGGAACCAGTAGCGCCACCGCGATCAACACCGCCGCTAGCAATGCGGTCGCGACCATCCGCCGCTTGGACACCTGGCGTGCCGCCGCAACGACTGCAGCGGCCAGGCCGCGCGGCGCGTCAACAAATCTGCCGGTGGCGTGCGTCGTCACAATGCTCAAGAGTACGGGTCTCGGTCTCCGGCGACGTCTACCGCAGTGACAAAAGTCTCAGCGAACAAATAACGACAACAGCTTCTTGGCCAACGGCATTGCCGCGCTATTTTCGGTGCAAACCGTGACGTGTGGGCCGGCCCGCCGGCGCAGTTCTCGCTGCAGCCTGTCGTGGAGGGTGGAGCTCGCCGCCGCGCAGCCATGGCAGGCGCCCAACATCCGAACGGTCACGGTGTGACCGACCACTGACACCAACTCGATGGACCCACCGTGCGATTCGGCGAGCGTGCCGATCGGGCCAGCGAGCAACTCCGTGGCGATCGCCGTCAGCTGGTCGGTGTCGTCCGAGGCGTCGACCCGCCAACCCGCCGGGTCCAGCAGTGCGTCGGTGAGCGCTTCGCGGACGTCATCGCCGAGCTCTCGCCAACGGTTGCCGGCGCTGAGTGTGATCAGCACTTGTCCTTGGCCCAAGCCGGTGCGGATGACCATCTCGTCGATCACCCCGCCGTCAAGCAAGGCGCCGAGACGGCCAGGAGCCTGGCGGACGGGGCCTGCGGGCGGCAGCCGGTCGGCGGCGATCACCCAGCGCAGCTGTTGGGGGTCGGCGGTGGCCGTGGCGTGAATCGGAATCATGCGCCTAGGCCTACCGCAATCGACCGGGCAACAAACGCCATCACCCACGCCAGCGCAAACATGTAGGAAAACGCGAAGGCCGGCCACCGCCACGAGTTGGTTTCGCGTCGCATCACCGCGACGGTCGACATGCATTGCAACGCAAACATGAAATAGACCATCAGCGCGATGACGGTCGGCGCCGTGAACACCCGGCGGCCGTGATCGTCGGTCATGGTGGCCAACGCTTCGCGCGGGTTGGCCGGATTGGTGGCCGCCGACACCTGGCCCAGAGTGGAGACGAACACTTCGCGCGCCGAAAGCGAGCCGACGAGGGCGACATTGGTGCGCCAATCGAAGCCCAGCGGTTGAAATACCGGCGCGACAGCTTTGCCGACATCGGCGCCGTAGCTGTGGTTCATGACGTAGGCGCCCGCGTCGGTCGGGGGCAGGCCCTTGGTTTCGGCCTCGCGGAGCGGCAGATTGAGCAGTGCCCACAAGATCAAGGAAGTGCCCAGGATGATGGTTCCCGCCTTGCGCAAGAACACCTTGGCCGCACCCCACATGGCGGCCACCAGGACCGTCAGCGACGGGAATCGATACGGCGGAAGCTCCATCGTGAACGGCAACAGATCGCCCCGCAGGATCGTCGACTTGACCAGCGACGCGGCGATCAACGAAGAAGCGCCGCCGCCCAGATAGAGCAGAAACATCGTGACACCTTGGGCGCTCAGCCCCCACCAGTGCGTTTGCGGTGACACCAGCAGACCGATCAGCAACGTGTACACCGGCAGCCGAGCCGAGCAGGTCATCAACGGCGCCGTGACGATGGTGGCAATCCGGTCGCGCGACGACGGCAACGTCCGGGTGGCCATAATCCCCGGGATCGCGCAGGCGAACGACGACAGCATCGCGACGAAGGCGCGGCCCTCCAGCCCCGTCTTGGCCATCACCCGATCCATCAGGAACGCTGCCCGCGACATGTAGCCGATGTTCTCCAGCAGCGCGATCAGCAAGAACAGCAACACGATCTGCGGGATGAACTGCAGCACAGTGCCGACCCCGCCGATAATCCCCTGGCCAAGCAGCCCGCGGAGGACGGGATTACCGATGTGCTCGGCAACCTGCCGGCCCAGCCAGGTCAGCCCGCCGCTGATGCCGTCCCGCAGCGGCGCAGCGATGGTGAACAGGGCTTGAAAGAAGCAGAACATCACCCCAAAAAACGCCACCGTGCCCCAGAGCGGGTGTAGCAGCACCCGGTCGATCCGGGCGGTGCGCCGATCCGGTTGCGGCGCAACGTAGTCGGCCGCGTCAAGCACCGATCGCCCCCACGCGTCGACGGCGTTTTGGTCGGCCGGGGGGAGCACCGGCGGGCGTTGCCACCGGTCGAAGGCCCCCAACTGCGCCCGCAGCGCGTCGATGCCCGATCCGTGGTGCGCGACGACTGCCGTTACCGGGATGCCCAGCGCCGTCGACAATGCGTCGACGTCGATACTGCCGCCGCGAGAAGCTAATTCGTCGCTCATGGTCAGCGCCAGCAAGCACGGCAGATCTAGCCGTAGCACCTGGCCCACCAGCATGATCGAGCGACGCAGCGTGGTGGCGTCGGTGACCAGGATCAGCGCGTCGGGGCGGTCGATCTCGGGGTATTCGCCGGCCAGCAGGTCGGTCACCACCTGCTCGTCGGGGCTGATTGGGTCCAGGCTGTAGGTGCCGGGCAGATCTTCCACGGCGATCGTCACGCCGCCGACTTTGGTGGCGCCGACGCTACGCCCGACAGTGACGCCCGGATAGTTGCCGGTCTTCGCGCGCAACCCGGTCAGGTGATTAAAAACACTGGTCTTGCCGGCGTTCGGGCTGCCGACCAGGGCGATCCGCCGAGCACCGGCGACGGCGACCGGCGCGGCAGCGGCGTCATGGCACGCGGTCATCGGTCCGGTTCGGGGACGACAACGATCAGCTGCGCTTCCCGGCGGCGCAGGCACAGTTCGGTATCTTGAACCCGGTAAATGGTTGGATCACCAAGCGGCGCGCGACGGATCACGTCGACTTGGGCCGAAACTCGAAAACCTAACTGTCCCAACCGATTTGCTACCACTGCGGTAGTATGCGGCAGCGTGCCCACTACCGTTGCCCGCCGCCCCGGCGGCAACTGGGCAAGCACGATCTCCGACGTGGATTGATCGCGCGTGCGCCGCGTCCGAGTCCGCATTATCGACCTAACGTTAACCGCTCTTACCGAAGTAAGGTACACCTAACTTACGCAGGCCGTCGGTGCTTCCCGGGTGTCCACCGGTCGCCTTTTGGGCGTCGCTGACCATCATTTAGCCTGGTGATCAAGTGGCAGGCCCAGCGTTGGAGCCGCCACATGCTGCGACAAAGGAGCCGCCGGTGTCAGTCGATGTGTCCGCTGCGCCCGCCGACCCCGCCCAGGGGCGCGCCCGATGGCGCACGGCGGTGGCCGGGGTGCTGGCCAAGAGCACGCGGCGGGATGCCGACTAGCTGGGGCCCGAGCCCGAGCAGCTGCTCGACAGCCCGACCTATGAGGGCTTCGCGATCCGCCCGCTCTACACCGCCCTCGACGAGCTGCCGGAGCCGCCGCTGCCGGGCGAGTGGCCATACCTGCGCGGTGGCGATGCGCTGCGCGACGTCAAGTCCGGATGGAAGGTCGCCGAGGCGCTTCCGGCCACCCCGGTGGCCGGAGTCGCGGCCGAAGACGTCAACGCGGCGGTCCTTGCCGGGCTGGCCGAGGGGGTCGGCGCGCTGCTGATCCGAGTAGGCGAGTCCGGTGTGGGCCCCGGGCAACTGGCGAAGGTGCTCGACGGCGTCTATCTGAGCATGGCGCCGGTGGTCCTCGATGCCGGTGCCGACTACCGGGCGGCGTGCGACGCCATGCTGGGGTTGGTGGCCGAGGTCGAACCCGACCAGCGCCCGACGCTCTCCGTCGACCTGGGTGCAGACCCGCTGACCGCCACGCTCAGCGAGCGTCCGACCGCGGCGCTGCAGGAAGTCGTCGGCGTCGCCAAGCGAGTGGCCGGCAGCCATGGGGTGCGGGCAATCACCGTCGACGGACCCGCCTTCCACAACCTGGGCGCCAACGCCACGTGGGAACTCGCCGGCAGTGTCGCGGCCGCGGTGGCCTATCTTCGGGCGCTCACCGAGTCCGGCCTGCCGGTCGCCCAGGCTCTGCGTCAGATCAGTTTCCGTCTGGCTGCCGACGACGACCAGTTCATGACGACAGCCAAAGTGCGGGCCTTGCGCCAATTGTGGGCGAGGGTCGCCGAGGTCGTCAGCGAGCCCGAAGCTGGCGCGGTGGTCGTGCACGCCGAGACGTCGTTGCCGATGATGACCCAGCGCGACCCCTGGGTGAACATGCTGCGAACCACGTTGGCCGCGTTTGGCGCTGGCGTGGGCGGCGCCGACACCGTGCTGGTGTTCCCGTTTGACGTGGCAATTCCAGACGGATTCCCGGGCATGGCCACCAGTTTCGCGCGCCGGATGGCCCGCAACATTCAGCTGCTGCTGCTCGAAGAGGCGCACGTCGGCCGGATTCTGGATCCCGCGGGCGGATCATGGTTCGTCGAGGACCTGACCGAACAGCTGGCCCAGCAGGCCTGGCAGCATTTCCAGGCCATCGAAAAGCACGGCGGGTTCGCCGAGGCGCGTGACTACATCGCCGACCGGATCGGCGAGATCGCGGCACGGCGCGCCGACGACGTCGCGCATCGTCAGACTGCCATCACCGGCGTCAACGAATACCCGAACTTGAGCGAACCTGCGCTGCCGCAAAATAATTCGCAGCATTCACCGCTCGCGGCCGGCCATCTGATGCGCTATGCCGCCGCGTTCGAAGCGCTGCGGGACCGCTCCGATGCCTACCTGGCCCGCACCGGTTCACGACCGCAGGCGCTGCTGTTGCCGCTTGGCCCGCTGGCCGAGCACAACATCAGGGCCACGTTCGCGGCGAACCTGTTGGCTTCCGGCGGCATTGAGGCGGTCAACCCGGGAACAGTCGACGCCAACGGTGTTGCTAAGGCGGTTGCCGATGCCGGTTCGCCCGCGGTGGCGGTTATCTGCGGCACCGACAACCGCTACCACAGCGAGGCGGCGGTGATCGTCGAGGCGGCCCGCCGCGAAGGAATCTCACACATCTGCCTGGCCGGGCCGCAAAAAGCGGTAGCGGAGACAGACGCCAACCAGCAACCCGACGAGTTTCTGACCATGAAAATCAATGCGGTAGAAGCTCTTTCCAGCCTGCTAACCCGGTTAGGGGCGTAGCGAAGATGACGACCACCGCGCCTGTTGTGGGCAGCTTCTCCGATATCCCATTGCACAGCGAGCGCGCCGTGCCGGCGTCGACCGAAGCCGCAGTCGAAAAGCATATTGCCGCAGCGGCGGACGCACACTTGTATACGCCCGACCAGCTGGTCTGGCACACGCCGGAGGACATCGCGGTCAAACCGGTGTACATCGCCGCCGATCGCTCCGCTGTCGAGGCTGAAGGCTATCCGTTGAACACATTTCCCGGTGAGCCGCCCTTCCTGCGTGGGCCCTACCCGACGATGTATGTCAACCAGCCGTGGACAATCCGCCAGTACGCGGGTTTTTCCACTGCCGCGGAGTCCAACGCGTTCTACCGTCGCAACCTCGCCGCCGGGCAGAAGGGTCTCTCGGTCGCCTTCGACCTGGCTACCCACCGCGGCTACGACTCCGACCATCCGCGCGTTCAAGGTGACGTCGGAATGGCCGGTGTAGCAATCGATTCCATTCTCGATATGCGGCAGCTGTTCGACGGCATCGACTTGTCCACGGTATCGGTGTCGATGACCATGAATGGCGCTGTGCTGCCGATCCTGGCGCTGTACGTCGTCGCCGCCGAGGAGCAGGAGGTGCCGCCGGAAAAACTGGCCGGCACCATCCAGAACGACATCCTCAAAGAGTTCATGGTGCGCAACACCTATATCTATC
>NZ_JBATXN010000277.1:0-1866 GCF_049673265.1 Mycobacterium sp.
GGCCATGGTCGATGTGCAGAAGCAGGTGGCGCCGGGCGTGCGACAAACCGATCTGTCAGCCAAGCTGGTGCGCAGGGCATTCGAACTGGGCGCGACGGCCAACATGCTCGAGGCGATCTGGCAGGTGATGCCGCCATCCCGCGCCGAGGGGGTGTGGACGACACACCGCGACCTTGCGCTGCCGCTATTGACCGCGGAACGCGAACTTGCCAGAGGCGACGTGCTGTGGACTGATGTCAGCATCAGCTATGCCGGGTACTGTTCGGATTTCGGTCGAACGTGGGTGGTCGGCGACGAGCCGTCGGCGCGCCAGCAAGAGCAGTTCGACAACTGGCGGCACATCCTTGAGGCGGTCTTGAAGGTGACCAAAGCCGGTGCCACATCAGGTGATCTGGCTCGGGCGGCGATCGCCGCCAACAACGGCAGCAAGCCGTGGCTGCCACATCTCTACCTCGGACACGGCATCGGCACCTACCCCGCCGAACCGCCGATGATCGGAACCGATCTAGGCGAAGAGTACGACGACAACTTTGTGTTTCCGGTCGGCATGGTGCTGGTCCTGGAGCCGGTGGTGTGGGAGGACGGAACCGGCGGCTACCGCAGTGAGGAGATCGTGGTGGTCACCGAAGACGGCTTCCTGCCGATTACCGACTACCCCTACGCGCCTTATGGGTCCTGACATTTCGCCCGACGGCACAGCGTTACGGCTGGGTCGTCGCCAACGGGCACTCGCGCAGATGGAAGCCCACGACATCGACATCCTGGTGCTCGGACGACAGGCCAACGTCCGGTATGTCACCGGGGCGCCGCAGTTGTGGATCGCCGGGACGCGGCCGTTCGGACCCGTCTGTGTGATGCTCCGCGCCACCGGCGAGATCTATCTGATGAGCACGGACGACGAGGGAGTTCCCGAGGAGATCGGACACGACCACCTCTACGGCCTGGCCTGGAATCCGATGACGCTGATCGAGGTGCTGAAGAACATCGACGGTGCGTCGACGGCCCGGCGGATCGGAACCGACGCGCTCACGCCGACTTTCGCTACACTGCTGCCGATGGCATTTCCGAATGCCGAGCTCGTCGACGCCGAAGTGGCCATGCGGACGGCGCGTCGGACCAAGACGCCCGACGAACTGGCAGCGATGAACGCCGCCCTGCGCATCGCCGAAGCGGGAGTCGCCGCCGGCGTGGCGGAGTTGCGGCCCGGGCTTTCCGAGCAGACGTTAGCGGGTGCGGTACTGGAGGCGATGGCCGCGGGCGGGGTGAGCACGCCGGCCACCCAAGACGCCGCATGGGTGACTTCTTCCGAACACCCCTGGCGGCGTGCAACCGGCGACGGTCTGGTGGGCTCGGGTGACTTGGTCGCGTTCTCCGCTGGAGCACTTGCCAACGGATACGTCGCGGAAGTGGGCCGGACCTGGCCGGCGGGCGATACCGACAACGGGTCGACTCGCAAGCTCTATCAGCGCTCGAACGCGTTGTGGGACAGGCTGATTGCTGCCTGCCGACCGGGTGCGCGGGCCAGTGAGTTGCTCGCGGCTTACGACTTGGCCGACGAGCCGCTGCCGCCGATGGCCGTCGCGCACGGACTGGGGCTGGGCTTCGATCCGCCGGTGATCTCGCGACAGCTTCCGGGTACTGCCGAACGGGAACATCTGGACCCGGGGATGGCGTTAGCGCTGACCGGCTACGTGTGGCAGGAAGGCCTCGGTGCGGTTCTTCACCGCGATACGGTCGCCATCACCGATAGCGGGCCAGAGTTGCTGACCGCCAGCCCGTTGTGGCAGTAGCTTTCTCGATCACCAGGTCTGTTCGGCGGCGCGAACCAACATATGGTTGACGGCAACTCTGCGATCGCGGGTGACC
>NZ_JBATXN010000278.1:0-6601 GCF_049673265.1 Mycobacterium sp.
CACCTACTGCTGGCGGTAGGCCGCCAGCCCAACACCGACGACCTCGGTCTCGACCGCGCGGGTGTGCAGACCGACCAACGCGGTTTCATCGTCGTCGACGACCAGCTGCGCACGAACGTCGAACACATCTGGGCGATGGGCGACTGTAACGGCAAGGGGGCGTTCACTCACACCTCCTACAACGACTTCGAAATCGTCGCGGCCAACCTGCTCGACGGCGAACCGCGCCGGGTCAGCGACCGCATCCCCACCTATGCCCTCTACATCGACCCGCCGCTGGGACGGGCCGGAATGACCGTCGAACAGGTGCGCGCGTCGGGCCGCCCGGCGTTAGTCGGTCAACGACCGATGACTCGCGTTGGCCGTGCGGTGGAAAAGGGTGAGACACAAGGCTTTATGAAAGTCGTCGTCGATGCTCAAACTCTGCAGATCTTGGGAGCGGCCATCCTCGGTGTCGGTGGCGACGAGGCCATCCACGAAATCCTGGACGTGATGTCAGCGGAGGCACCGTACACCACGCTGGCCCGCACGATGCACATCCACCCGACGGTCAGCGAGCTGATACCGACGATGTTGCAGGAGATGTCGCCGCTGCAATAGCTATTACGCGGCCGGGTCTGCCCGGTGCAGCACGGCGTCCGCGTCACCTTCATCGGGATGCTTCGGCCAGCCCGGGTAGGGCGGCGGCGTGCCGCCGAAGGCCGGGCAGTGGGCGTGGTGTGCGCACCAGTCGCATAGTCGCGACGGTCTGGGTCTGAAATCGCCTGTCGCACCAGCAGATTGAATTGCCCGCCAAATCGCCATCAGCGTCTTCTCGAACCGCAGAAGCTCATCTTCGTCGGGGGAGTAGTCCAGCAGCTGGCCGTCCGCCAGATAGATCAGCCGCAGCCGCGTCGGCAACACGCCCCGGGAGCGCAGTAACGCCACCGCATAAAACTTCATCTGGAACATGGCCTTGAACTCGGCGAGGGCCCGTGCTTCCGGAGGCGCCTTGCCGGTCTTGTAGTCCACGACCCGCAACTCACCGGTGGCGGCGACATCGATCCGGTCGATGATCCCGCGCAGCAGTGTGCCGTCGGCGAGCTCCACCTCGATGCGCTGCTCGCAGCTTTGCGGGTCGAACCGGGTCGGATCTTCCAATCGGTAGTAGCCCGATAGCAGGGCGCGGGCCTCGTCGAGGAGTTGAGCCTGTTGCTCGGTGTCTAGCGCGGCGGCCAACTCGGGTTCCGCACCGATCACCTGCTCCCAAGCGGGGCCGACGAGTGTGCCGGCGGTCTGCGGGCCGCGCTGCGTTGCCGGCAGGGCGTACAGCTGCTCCAGAGCGGCATGCACCACCGAGCCCCGCAGTTGTGCCGTTGACGGCGGCTCTGGCAGGCGATCGATGGCCCGGAACCGGTAGAGCAGCGGGCATTGCTTGAAGTCGGCGGCCCGCGACGGGGACAGCGCCGGTCTTGATGGCGGGCGGACTGCCTTGCCCGCTTCGTCGCCACTCATGTGCGCCGCTCCTCAGCATCGCTTCGCTCTGCATCGTCGTCGGCGCGGCTCATGTCCGCAGCCTAAGCGCGAGGTCGGACAACCCCGCGCACCTTTCCCGGCGCGTCTGCTGGCAGGCTAGACAGCTGTGTCTGCAACGGGGCCCTTCGCGGTGGGCGATCGTGTCCAACTCACCGATGCCAAGGGTCGGCACTACACGATGCTGCTCAGCGCCGGTGGCGAATTCCACACGCACCGCGGCGCGATCGCGCACGACGCGGTGATCGGACGGCCGGAAGGCAGCGTGGTCAAATCGACCAACGGGGACCCATTCCTGGTGTTGCGTCCGCTGCTGGTGGACTACGTAATGTCGATGCCGCGCGGTGCCCAGTTGATCTACCCCAAGGACGCCGCTCAGATCGTGCTCGAGGGTGACATCTTCCCCGGCGCCCGCGTGTTGGAGGCCGGTGCCGGCTCCGGGGCGATGACCTGTTCGCTGCTGCGTGCCGTCGGCCCGGACGGGCGGGTGATCTCCTATGAGGTGCGTGCCGACCATGCCGAACACGCCCGTCGCAATGTGGAGACGTACTTCGGCTGCGCGCCGGCCAATTGGCAACTGATCATCGGCGACGTCGTCGAGACCGATCTGGCCGACGGCTGCATCGATCGGGCGGTGCTCGACATGCTGGCGCCGTGGGACGTGCTCGACACCGTGTCGCGGGTGACAGCCCCCGGTGGTGTGCTGATCGTCTATCTGGCCACCGTCACTCAGCTGTCGAAGACCGTTGAGGCGCTGCGCGATCAGCAGTGCTGGACCGAGCCGCGCGCCTGGGAGACTCTCCAAAGAGGTTGGAACGTAGTCGGATTGGCGGTGCGTCCGCAGCACAACATGCGCGGCCATACCGGGTTCTTGGTGTCCGCTCGTCGACTGGCGCCTGACACCGTCACGCCGACTCCGCTGCGCCGCAAGCGCTAGTCGTCGCTGCGCGACAATCCACGGCGTACCGACAACAGTTCGAACTCCGGATGAGCGGCCACAAGCCGTTCGGCCGCGTCGAGCACATCGACAGCGTGGCCGCGGTCGGCCGACGCCATCGCCACCCCGATGCCTGCACGTCGGTAGAGCTCATGCGACCCGGTTTCCGCGGCCGACACGCTGAACTTTCGCTGTAACTCGGCCAGCACTGGGCGGATCACCGATCGCTTCTGCTTGAGTGAGCGCACATCACCGAGCAGCAAATCGAACTCGAGCCAACCGATCCACATCGCCGGGTCAGCGTCCCGGTGTCGACGCCGGGGGCGCGCCTTGATCGGTCCCAAAAGCCAGAAGCACGTAGGCAGTTCGCGCCGACAGCTGCCAGCCACCCTGGTATGGCGTGAATTCCATCGGGAAGGAGAACGTCGGCGCGCCGCGATTGGGTGAGCTGACGTTGACGTTGGCCATGACGTCGGCCGGAGCCCGGTCTGACCACGCGACGTCGCGCACATCGAAGTGCATCGGCGCGAAGCCGCCGTTGAGCAGTGCCATGGCGAACTGGTCGAACACGGCGGCATTGTCTGGGCCGGCTCCCTCGACCAGGTTCAGCTTCTGAGTGCCGGGTATCGAAGGATCGGCCAGCCGGTACAGCACCTGGGCCAGGGCATCGGGATGCGGCAGCGGAGCGATCTGTGCAGTCGCCGTCGACGTGAGCGAGGCCGACGCCGGCGGCGGTTCAGCGTTCGGCGACCCACCGTGCTCATCACCCGCACACCCCGAGAATCCGAACGCCGCCGCAATCGAGACGGCGCTCAAGACTGCCGTCAGCGATCGGGGCATTCGGCCGTTGTCAGTGGCCCGACGACCGCACCGATTGCATCAGCGTCATCGCCGAGTCGTGCGACAGCTTCCAACCGCCCTGATTGACGAACGTGAGGTTCTCGTACGTCGGGGCGAGATGCGGGCCCGTCGCGGTCAGGGTGGCAGCGGCGGCACCGGGGCCGGCGGGCGTGATGCTGGTGAAGTTGAACGTCAGCGGCAAGCTGCCCTTGGCAGCGGCCTTTTGCAGTTCGTGGTCGGCAAGAGATGCCGGGACCGGGATGCCGCCGTCTACGAGGTAACCCTTTTGGGCGAAGGAAACGCTCGGGTCCTGCAGCGTGTTGAGGACGGTCGCTAGCTGCTCGGCGGTCGGCAGGTCTGCCGCCGGATCCAGCGGCAGCGGCGCGCTGAAAACGACCGGCTGCACCTCAGGCAACGGGGCGGTAACAGATGCAATGCAGGTCACACCCGCAGCCGCCGCGCCGATCGCGGAAACAGCCGCCACGCCCGTGGCAAGGTATTTCAGGGTCACAAAAGTCCTCTCGATCAGGCCGACTCAACATGATGTTAACGCCGATGCCAGTCTGCCCCATTTCGAGTTCCCGCATGAATTGGAAATCGCCGGTAGCGTTGAGGCATCCGCCGCACCACCTTGAAGGAGCGGGAAAGGAGCGCAACATGGGTGAGTCAGAGCGCGAAACGTTCGGTAGCCCTCGCGAGCCAGACCTGTCCAGCGAGGATGCGGCCGAGCTCGAGGAGCTCCGGCGCGAGGCAGCGATATTGCGCGAGCAACTCGACAATGCCGTCGCGACGCAGAGTGTGGCACGCAGCCCGCGCGATATTCACCAGCTTGAGGCGCGAATTGATTCGCTCGCTGCGCGGAATTCCAAACTGATGGAAACGCTCAAGGAAGCCCGCCAGCAACTGCTGGCGCTGCGCGAAGAGGTTGACCGGCTCGGTCAGCCGCCGAGCGGCTACGGCGTGCTGCTGTCAACGCACGACGACGAGACCATCGACGTGTTTACCTCGGGTCGCAAGATGCGCTTGACGTGCTCGCCCAACATCGACGTCAAGTCTTTGAAGAAGGGACAGACGGTTCGGCTCAACGAGGCTTTAACTGTCGTCGAGGCCGGCACCTACGAATCCGTCGGCGAGATCTCAACGCTGCGCGAGATTCTCAACGACGGGCACCGCGCGCTGGTCGTCGGCCACGCCGACGAGGAACGGATCGTGTGGCTCGCCGACCCACTGGTCGCCGAGGATCTGCCCGACGGCCACCCGGACGCTCTCAACGACGACCAGCGGCCCCGCAAGCTGCGGCCCGGCGACTCGCTATTGGTCGACACCAAGGCTGGGTATGCGTTCGAACGCATTCCCAAGGCCGAGGTCGAGGACCTGGTACTCGAAGAGGTGCCCGACGTCACCTACAACGACATCGGCGGGTTGGGCCGACAGATCGAGCAGATCCGCGACGCGGTGGAGCTGCCGTTCCTGCACAAGGAGCTGTACCGCGAATATGCGCTTCGCCCGCCCAAGGGTGTGCTGCTCTACGGCCCGCCCGGGTGCGGTAAGACGTTGATCGCCAAGGCCGTCGCCAACTCGTTGGCCAAGAAGATGGCCGAGGTTCGCGGCGACGATGCGCGCGAAGCCAAGTCGTACTTCTTGAACATCAAGGGCCCGGAGCTGCTGAACAAGTTCGTCGGCGAGACCGAACGCCACATCCGGCTGATTTTCCAGCGGGCCCGTGAGAAGGCCTCCGAAGGCACTCCGGTGATCGTGTTCTTCGACGAAATGGACTCGATCTTTCGCACCCGCGGTACCGGAGTCTCGTCCGACGTCGAGACAACGGTCGTGCCGCAGCTTCTAAGCGAGATCGACGGCGTGGAGGGCCTGGAGAACGTCATCGTGATCGGTGCGTCCAACCGCGAGGACATGATCGACCCGGCGATCCTGCGGCCCGGGCGCCTCGACGTCAAGATCAAGATCGAGCGTCCGGACGCCGAGTCGGCGCAAGACATCTTCTCCAAGTACCTCACCGAGCAACTACCGGTACATGCCGACGATTTGGCGGAATTCGGCGACGACCGCTCGTTGTGCATCAAGGCGATGATCGAGAAGGTCGTCGACCGGATGTACGCCGAGATCGACGACAACCGGTTCTTGGAAGTCACCTACGCCAACGGCGACAAAGAGATCATGTACTTCAAGGACTTCAACTCTGGCGCGATGATCCAGAACGTCGTCGACCGGGCGAAGAAGAACGCGATCAAGTCGGTGCTGGACACCGGTCAGCCGGGCCTGCGCATTCAGCATTTGATCGACTCGATCGTCGACGAGTTCGCCGAGAACGAGGACCTGCCCAACACCACCAATCCCGATGACTGGGCCCGGATCTCGGGCAAGAAGGGCGAGCGGATCGTCTACATCCGCACGCTGGTCACCGGGAAGTCGTCGAGTGCCAGCCGGGCCATCGACACCGAGTCGAACCTCGGCCAGTACCTGTAGTCGCTGGCTTAGCCGCTCAGCAGCGAATAGCTGTTGGTCAGATCGTCTTGCAGTACCTGGGCGGCGTGGGTGGTGGTGTCAATACGCAGTGGGCTTTCCAGCACGCGTGCCTGATAGGTCCACCCGTCCGGCACGTTGAGTCGCTCGCCGAGTTTGGGCAGGTCGGCTCGCGACAGGTTCGGATCGACGATCTGGCTCCAGGTCTGCATCACCCAGCGCCGAAAAGCGGGGTCTTGCAGTTCGTAGATCTCTTCTCCGGCGTCGAAAGTGAAAACGGTATGGCGGTTGACCTGATTTGCGGTGTAGGGCGCCGGGTTCATCGCGGTCAACAAGACGGTCGCTTGCAGCTCCATGTCGATACCGCCGAAGTTCTTGATGATCCGCGGGCCCTGCTGCGTCTTTTCGATCGAGTTCATCAGCCAGTACCGCGGTCCGTTGAGAAGCACTGTGGCAGCGCCGTTTTCGGTCGCGATGGCCTGCGCGTCGAGCTTCGACCACAGCTCGGCCGGACAGTCATTGAGCGGGAAGCTGTTGTAGACCGAGGCCTGCGGCCCCGCCTCGCCGGGCGTCACCAGCAGCACTTCGCCGTAGCGCTTTCCGGACAGACTTTCGGTGGGCTCAGGCGCAGCGTGGGCAGGCATCAGGGTGAAGGTAATCACTTCAGTCACCAGCGTCAATGGGCGCCCGACCCTGTTCACCTTCCCGCAACGCCGCCGGGCGGTTCCCCCAGCGCGGCGCGCATCGTCGCCACGCCTAGGCTTTAGTCATGCAACGGATTATCGGGACGGAGGTCGAGTACGGCATTTCCTCGCCGTCAGACCCGACTGC
>NZ_JBATXN010000279.1:0-6143 GCF_049673265.1 Mycobacterium sp.
GGCTATCAACGCCGCTCGGGCCAAGGCCACGGTCGGCGAGATCTCCGATGCGCTGGAGAAGGTATATGGGCGGCACCAGGCCGAGATCCGTACCATCGCCGGGGTCTACCGCGATGAAGCTGGAAAGGCCGGCAACATGGTCACCGCCACTGAACTCGTCGAGAAATTCGCCGAGGCCGACGGCCGTCGTCCCAGAATTCTGGTGGCCAAGATGGGCCAGGACGGTCACGATCGTGGGCAGAAGGTGATCGCAACGGCGTTCGCCGACATCGGCTTTGACGTCGACGGCGGGTCGCTGTTCTCCACACCGGACGAGGTAGCACGCCAGGCCGCCGACAACGACGTCCATGTGGTCGGGGTGTCCTCGTTGGCAGCCGGCCACCTGACACTGGTTCCCGCGCTGCGAGACTCACTGGCCGAAGTAGGCCGGCCCGACATCATGATCGTGGTGGGCGGAGTCATCCCGCCGGGCGATTTCGACGAGCTGTACGCCGCCGGCGCCACCGCGATCTTCCCGCCCGGCACCGTGATCGCTGACGCCGCAATCGATCTGCTGAAGAAGCTGGCCGAGCGCCGCGGGTACACCCTCTAGCCCCATGGCGACTGAGAACGGCGACAGCGTTGACGAACTCGCCGCAGCTGTTTGCGACGGCGACCGTGCGGCGCTGCCGCGCGCCATCACGCTGGTCGAATCCACCCGCGCCGACCATCGCGAGCGGGCACAGCAGCTGCTGCTGGCGCTGATGCCGGCGGCCGGCAACGCCCATCACGTCGGCATCACCGGGGTGCCTGGAGTCGGCAAATCGACCACCATCGAAGCGCTCGGCATGTACCTGATCGGTCGCGGACATCGGGTGGCAGTGCTGGCTGTCGACCCGTCGTCGACTCGCACCGGCGGATCGATCTTGGGCGACAAGACCCGGATGCCGCAGCTGGCAAGCCATCCCGACGCCTACATCCGGCCGTCGCCGACATCGGGCACGCTCGGCGGAGTAGCCAAAGCGACCCGCGAAACCATCGTGTTGTTGGAGGCCGCCGGTTTCGACGTGATCCTGGTGGAGACTGTCGGGGTCGGCCAATCGGAGGTGGCGGTGTCCAACATGGTCGACACCTTCATCTTCCTGACTCTGGCGCGTACGGGTGATCAGTTGCAGGGCATCAAGAAAGGCGTCCTGGAACTCGCCGACATCGTCGTGGTGAACAAAGCCGACGGCGAGCACCTTGGTGAGGCACGCTCGGCCGCGCGTGAACTTTCCGGAGCGATCCGGCTAATCTATCCGCGCGAAACGCTTTGGCGTCCACCGGTTCTTACCATGAGCGCGTTGGAAGGTACTGGATTAGAAGAGCTATGGGAAACCGCCGAGCGACATCGGAAGGTGCTCAGCGAGGCGGGTGAGTTCGAGGCGCGCCGGCGTACCCAGCAGGTCGACTGGACCTGGCAGATGGTCCGGGACACAGTCCTAGACCGGGTACTCTCCAACCCCGCGGTGCGCAAAGCCCGCGCGGAGGTCGAGCGCCAGGTCCTGGCTGGGGAATTGACGCCGGCACTGGCGGCTCAGCAAATACTTAAGCTCAGCTCGATAACGGATAGGTAAATCTTGAGTTGTTTGCGAGCGGCAACGGTAAATTCGACAGTATGACCCTCGAAGTGGTGGGCAATCGCCGGTCGGTGCTGCCGCGCGGTGTTCACGGCGCAGCCGATCCGCACTTTGCTTGCGCGGTGCGCAGCTTCGCCGGGCTGTTCCTGGGGCGCCGATTCGGTGGCGGTGCGATGGCGGTCTATCTCGACGGCGAACCGGTGGTGGACGTCTGGACCGGATGGGCGGATCGGCGCGGACGCGTGCCATGGTCGGCAGACACCGCAGCCATGGTGTTCTCCGCAACAAAAGGCATGGCTTCGACCGTTATTCATCGGCTCGCTGACCGCGGATTGATCGATTACGACGCGCCGGTCGCCGAGTACTGGCGGAAGTTCGGTGCCAACGGCAAAGCGAACATCACCGTCCGCCAGGTGATGCGGCACCGAGCGGGTCTGTCGGCGTTGCAGGGCGCCAGCAAGGAAGACTTGCTGAATCACGAAGTGATGGAAGAGCGCCTTGCGGCAGCACCCGCGGGATACTCGTTCGACAAACCGGCGTATCACGCGCTGACCTACGGCTGGCTGATGTCGGGTCTGGCCCGGGCGATCACCGGCAAGGGTATGCGCGAGCTGATCCGCGAGGAGCTGGCGGAGCCGCTCGACACCGACGGCTTGCATCTGGGCCGTCCGCCCGTCGAATCACCAACCCGCCCAGCGCAGATCATCATGCCGCAGAGCGCGATCGCCAATCCGGTATTCAACGCGGTAGCACCGAAAATCGCAGCGCTGCCACTATCCGGCGGATTCGGCGCCATGTATTTCCCGGGTATGAAAGCCTTTGTGCAAGGCGATATCCCGATGATGGACGCCGAGATGCCAGCCGCCAACGGAGTGGCGACCGCGCGTGGACTGGCTCGGATGTACGGCGCGATCGCCAATGGCGGCCAAATCGACGGCACCCAGTTCCTGTCCCGTGAGCTGGTGGCAGGCCTGACAGGGCGAAAGAGCCTGCGGCCGGACCGCAATATCTTGGTGCCGATGGCATTTAACCTCGGCTATCACACCGTGCCGTTCAACGCGATGCCTGGATTCGGTCATATCGGACTTGGCGGCTCACTCGGTTGGGCCGATCCCGCAAGCGGTCTGGCGGTCGGATACGTGCACAACCGGCTGCTGTCACCCTTAGTTCTGGTCGATCACGCCGGATTCGTCTTGACGAACAGCTTGATCCGGCGGGCCGCCACCGAGGCCCGGAATCACGGGCTGGAAAGGGTGGCCGACTTCGGCTCGCCCTTCCCGGAGCCGGGAGCCGTTGCCGGCTAACCGGTTTACCAAGCACTCTTCAGCTGGAAACCGACCTTCAAGGTCACCTGGAAATGCGTGCGGCCCGGCCCTGGCGAACCGTTGCAAGCCGGGCCGTGTCGTTACGACATCGCAGCACTACAATTACGTGGGAACTCAACATTTGGCGGGCGCAGCGGCGACCGATGAAGTAAAGAGATACCTGTGAGCGGTTCTTTCATTTCGGATGTGCTGCGTGAGCGTGCCGGTTTCAGGCCGAATGGCACTGCCTTCACGTTCGTTGACTACGAGCAGGATTGGGCCGGTGTTACCAAAAGCCTTACCTGGTCTCAGGCGTATCGGCGAACCTTAAACGTTGCACATGAGCTCGGCCTTCGCGCGTCGACTGGCGACCGGGCGGTGATATTGGCACCACAGGGGCTCGACTACATCGCCGCGTTTCTGGGAGCGTTGCAGGCCGGGCTCATCGCAGTTCCGCTTTCGGCTCCTATGGGCGGCGCCCACGATGAGCGGGTTGATTCGGTCCTGCATGACACATCGCCGTCGGTCATTTTAACGACCTCCTCAGTCGTCAGCGATGTCTGCAAGTACGCCCAACCACACAACGGTGAATCCGGTCCATCAGTCATCGAGGTTGATTCGCTGGACCTGGACTACTCCCGAGCAGCGCCGCGCAGGCTCGCTACTCGACCCGCTACTGCCTACTTGCAATACACGTCTGGGTCGACCCGTCGGCCCGCCGGGGTCATGATCTCGCACCGGAATCTTCTGGCCAACTTCAAACAGATCACGTCCGACTACTTTCTGGAGTATGGAAAGGTTGCTCCGCCGGGCACCGCTACTGTGTCGTGGCTGCCGTTCTATCATGATCTGGGTTTGATTTTAGGAATTTGCGCACCGATTCTGGCCGGAGTCCCGGGCGTGTTCACGAGTCCGGTGGCGTTTTTGCAGCGTCCAGCCCGCTGGATGCAATTGCTTGCCAGCAGTGGTCATGTGTTTTCCGCGGCGCCGAACTTCGCTTTCGACTTGGCGGCACGGAAAACCACCGACGAGGACATGGCCGGGCTGGATCTCGGGGACGTGCTAATCATCCAAAACGGTGCCGAGCGAGTGCAGCCCACGACGCTGCGGCGCTTTACTGAGCGGTTCGCCAAGTTCAATCTCCGCGACACGGTGATACGACCCTCGTATGGGCTTGCAGAAGCAACAGTCTACGTGGCGACCCGGGCACCGGCTCAACCGCCACGAATCGTGCACTTCGAATCGGACAAACTGTCCGCCGGCCGCGCGAAGCGCTGCGAAAGCGGAGACGGTAGGCCGCTCATCAGTTACGGCGCACCGCGGTCGCAGACAATCCGCATCGTCGATCCCGATACCTGTATCGAGTGTCCCCCAGAAACCGTCGGTGAGATCTGGGTGCATGGCGCGAACGTCGCGACGGGCTATTGGCAGAGACCTCAAGAGACGGAAAGCACCTTCGGCGCAAGGCTTCTCACTTCGTCCACTGGCACGCCGCAAGAGCCTTGGCTACGTACCGGGGACTCGGGCTTCTTCTTCGATGGCGAGTTGTTCATCATCGGCCGCAATAAGGACCTGTTGATCGTCTATGGGCGCAACCACTCTCCCGACGACATCGAGGCGACGGTCTGGGAGATCACGCGGGGACGTTGCGCGGCGATATCGGTCCGGGATGAGGACACGGAGAAGCTGGTCGCGATCGTCGAGTTCACGATGCGTGCGGACTCCGACGAGATCGCGATGGATAAGCTCGTCAGCGTCAAAGGCGAAGTTAGCTCGGCGATTTCAAACTCGCACGGTCTCGCTGTCGCGGATCTCGTTCTGGTAGCACCTGGTTCGATTCCTATCACCACCAGTGGCAAGGTCAGGCGGGCGGCGTGCGCCGAGCAGTACCGGCAAAATCAATTCATCCGCTTGGATGCTTAAGCACGCCGCCAATAAGGCTTCCGCGAGGAAACTTGCCCTGGCAAGTTTTGCAAGCCGCATTGATGTCGAGCCCCGCGCCAACCAGTTAGTCAAAAGATGTAGCCGCCGACAGCCCATGCCCGTTTCGCCGGTCGCTCAATCACCTTGGTGGGCTTGCCGTCCTTAAATAGGGCGTCCTGGCGCACCACACCCCTGCGGACCGCGTCGCCCCACGCCCTCGCCGGCCCCATGCCGTAGGAACGCCAGGGGCACAGATCATCCATGATTACCACCGTTTCGCGGGTGCATAGCGCGCACACGTTGGTCAGGTCAGCCTGGGCGACCTCGTACTCATGCCCGCCGTCGATGAACACCAGATCGAACCGCGAATCGGGATTGCGACGGGCGTATTCCGGCACGCTCTCGCGGGAGTCTCCGTAGATCAGCGTATGCCGGCCGGGGAATTTGCTGTCGATCAACTTCTTAGCCGTCCGCACCGATGCATGCTCGTTCAGGTCAAACGCAACGACATGGGTGTGGGGGTGGGCGTTGAGGAAGGCGTAGCTTGAGGTGCCGGTATTGAATCCGATTTCTGCAATCCGGCGCGCGTTTGTGCGCTGCACGATGGACATCAGGAAGCGCAGTTGTCGTGCGGAACTCGTTCCCTCCATGGGGAATCGCCCTCGCAGCCACAGATACCGCAGGATCTCCCACTGAATCCCTCTCGCGCCCTGCACTGACGTTAACCTCTTTCCAGCCGTGACCGAGCAGCAAGCAAATCATCGATTAAAGTCTCGATCACCCGTCCCGTCCCTAACTTCACCGAGTCGGCCTCGCTTAGACGCTGTTGGCGCCGGGGAGAATCGTAGCGCGCAAGCTGACCACCTCAGACGCTTCCTATCCCGCTGGCCAGTAGGAAGACTCCCGTCACCGCGGCGATGGCGGGGAGGAGCTGCCGACGGTGAGCTCGCATCCAGTCGTGTGCGTGCAGCATGACCGCGTGGGTCCTCTCCGGTGTCACCAGGTAGCTGACGAGCGGGATCTCGACGGCTGCAAGCACCACAACGGTGAACATCATTGCTGCGCTGATCTGCGTAACCATAGCGGCGCCCGAGGTCAGGATGGCGGCGATTGCGACCTGATACTCGACGTGCGGCGGCGCTGATCCGAAGCCGGCCACAAACGGCACCCACAGACACCCGCCTACCAGCGCACCGCGGGCGCGCGTCGACAGCCGGCAAAATGCGTTCGCTGGGCTCGGCTCCGATACCAGAACCGGCGAATCACCGCTGGGTATCGCCACCGTCGCTCGGTGACGCAATCGCGCGGACAGTAGCGC
>NZ_JBATXN010000280.1:0-4538 GCF_049673265.1 Mycobacterium sp.
GCTGTAGCCAGTGTGATCCGCTACTCAACGATGGGCAAGCACACCCGGAAAGTGGTTTTGCCTTCACCGGATTCGGCAGTCACCGAGCCCTGATGAGCCTTGACGATCGAGTCGACAATCGCAAGGCCCAGTCCATTTCCGGAGCCGTCATATCGGGCGTTCTTCGCGAGGACGAATCGCTCGAACAAGTGCGGGAGCAGATCCCGCTCGATGTCGGGCCCATCGTCGGTCACCGTCAACTCGGCGTACGGCGCACCCGTAGCAGGCCGGTGACAGGCGATTGCTGTCGTCACGGTGACACCTGACGGGGTATGTACCCAGCCGTTGGTCAGTAGATTGCTGACGAGTTGGTGCAGACGGTCAGGGTCGCCGCGGACCCAGACCGGCTGGTCGGGTAGGTCTTTGACCCAGCGATGACTGGGCGCGGCGACCGCCGCGTCGTTGACCGCATTGAGGACGAGGTCGCCCAAGTCGACGTCTTCGGTACGCAGATCCTGACCTTCGCCCAAGCGCGAAAGCAACAACAGCTCATCGACGAGCGAGGTCATCCGTCGGGCCTCCGACTCGATGCGGGCCAGCGCGTATTCCGTGGTCGGTGGCAATGCGGAGCTGTCCTGGCGGGTGAGCTCGGAATAGCCCTGGATCGCTGCCAGTGGGGTGCGCAGTTCGTGGCTGGCGTCGGTGATGAATTGTCGCATCCGCCGGTCAGATTCAGCGCGGTGCGCGAGCGCGCCGTCGACGTTGTCGAGTAATCGATTCAAGGTGTGGCCGACGATTCCCACCTCGTTGTCCGAGTCGGTGTCTTCCGGTCGCACCCTGGCAGTGATGCGATGGTCGTCGCCGGTGAGTGTCGTGCCGGCGACCTCGGCGGCGGTTCCGGCGACACGGCGCAACGGGCGCAACGCGTAGGTGACCACCAACGTGGCGAGACCCGCTGTTACGAGTAACGCTGCTACGGAAACTATTGCGACACTAATGATTCGGCGCGTGATAATTCTGTTGGTGAGATCCATCGAGACGCCGACGACGAGGCGATCATCGGGACCGGCACTTTGGCTGTCCATCCGGAATGAACCAAGGCTGCCCAGTGTCACGGTGCGTAACCGCCCGTCCTGCCACGGCTGTACCTTGATGGCGGCGACGGCATCGGGAGTGGCGGGACGAGGGTCGTCTTCGAAAAATACCGCTGTGCCGATCACTTCGCCGTTGTGGAGCACGGCGATGACGTTGCCCGCGTTCTGTCCGGTGAATCCCAACATCGCGTGCTCGAGATCGCTGTGATGCACCGATTCACCGTGGCGGTACCGCATGAACGAATGGCTCAGCCCATCAAGCGATTCTGCGACTTCAGCATCGTTCATTGCATTGACGTAGCTGCGAAAACTCAGCGTGGTAGCGAGGCCGACGACCAGCACGACAACCGTGACCACCGCCGAAACCCCTAGGACCAGTTGGCGGCGCAAGGTACGTGGGCGCCACCAGGGTCCGGCAGTGGCGCCGTTCATTTGCGCCGCTCCTCCTCATCGCTTCGCTCTGCATCGTCGCCGGCGCCGTTCATTTCGGAGGGCGCAGCATGTATCCGACACCGCGCACGGTGTGGATCATCGGCTCATTGCCGGCGTCGATCTTCTTCCGCAGATACGAGATGTAGAGATCAACGATGCTGGTACGTCCCGCGAAGTCGTAATTCCATACCCGGTCCAGGATTTCGGTGCGGGTCAGCGCGCGACCTGGATTGCGCATCAGGAAGCGCAGCAGTTCGAACTCGGTTGAGGTCAGCGAAATCGGCCTGCCTGCGCGCGCGACTTCATAGCTGGCGCCGTCGAGCCTGAGGTCGCCGACCTTGAGGCCCTCCTGCGCGGGCGCCTCCATATGGTTGGAGCGGCGAAGCAGTCCGCGCAGCCGGGCGACCAACTCCTCCAAGCTGAACGGCTTGGTCATGTAGTCGTCGGCCCCGGCCGTCAAGCCGGTGACCCGGTCCATCACCGAGTCGCGCGCGGTGAGGAACAGGGTCGGGGTGTAGGCGTCGGCCTCGCGGATCCGTTGCAGAATCTCCAGGCCGTCGATGTCGGGAAGCATGATGTCGAGGACGAGCACGTCGGGACCGACCTCGTCGAACTTCGTCACGGCCTCCCGACCGTTGTGCGCGACCTCGACGGTCCAGCCTTCATAGTGCAGCGCCATTTTGACCAGGTTGGTCAACGCTGGTTCGTCGTCGACCAGCAAAACCCGGATGGGCGACCCGTCGCCGCGGGTGATCCGGGGCAGCTGACCGAGGATCGCCTGACGTGGCCGCTGGTCACGCACAGAACCCGACATTGTCGCCATGTCCCTCCATTGTTCCCGGCTCACACCCCATTGTCACGAGGCTCATAGCGTTCTCAAATGTGTCGGCGACCGTTCGAGCAGCGGCCGAGACCGTCAGATATGCGTTTTCTATGCATCTCACCAGAGACCTTGCCAAGTCGCCGTGCGCCAAAAACACTGTGTAACAGAGCTGTTGACAGGGAGCCGCAGGTCAAAAGTGAGGCTGCATCGCTAACCGATTGTGTGTAAACGCTTTACGTAACTCTGCCGTCACAAGATCCAGACAGCTTGCAATCAAAACCTTGGAGAACTCGGTGTTTTCATCGTCTTTTGTCACCACGCATCCGGAGGTGCTGTCGTCGGCGGCCAGCGATCTTGCTGGTATCGGTTCGGCGATGGCCGCCGCAAATAACGGAGCAGCGGGCCTGACCGGCGGGGTAGTCCCGGCGGCGGCTGACGAGGTGTCGGCGCTGACGGCGGCGCAGTTTGCCGCCCACGCGGGTAGTTACCGGGCTATCAGCGCTGTGGCCGAGGAAATTCACTCGTTGCTGGTGAGCACCCTGCAGGCCAACGCCGTGTGCTATGCGGCCACCGAAGCCGCCAACGCACTCGCCGCCGGCTGACCCGCGGCACCACCGAAAGTAGAGAAGGTTAGGGGTAATGGACTACGGGGCGTTTCCGCCGGAGGTCAATTCGGGTCGCATGTATGCCGGTCCTGGCGCAGGGTCGATGCTGACGGCTGCGGGGGCGTGGGACGCACTGGCGGCTGACCTGCAAACCACAGCAGCTGCCGCCGGATCGGTGGTCACCGGGCTTACCGATGTGTCGTGGCAGGGCCCGGCGTCGGCGTCGATGGCCGCCGCGGTTGCCCCGTACTTGACCTGGATGAGCGCAACCGCGGCGCAACTTGAGCAGGTGGCAAACCAGGCCCGGGCTGCAGCCGCCGCATACGAGGCCGCTTTTGCGATGACGGTGCCGCCGTCCCTGGTCGCGGCCAACCGGGCTCAGCTGATGGCGCTGATCGCGACGAACTTCCTCGGTCAGAACACGGCGGCGATCATGGCCACCGAAGCTCTTTACGGTGAGATGTGGGCTCAGGACGCCGCGGCCATGTACGCCTATGCAGCCAGCTCGGCGGTCGCCTCGAGGTTGACGCCGTTCACCACGCCCAAGTCGAGCACGAACCCGGCTGGTCTGGCCGGTCAGTCGGCCGCGGCGGTCCAAGCTGCCGGCACTTCGGCCGGTAACCACGCCCAAAGCGTCGCTTCGCTGTCGTCCGTGCCTCAAACACTGCAGGGCCTGGCCGCGCCGGGCTCGTCGCCGGCCGGGGTCGGGCAGGTGGCGCTGGGCACCGGGACGTCAGCCGCGACATCGGCGGTCACCACACCGGCTAGCATGCTCGCGGGCTTGACCGGCGCGACGAGCAAAGGTGCCGTCAAGGCGGCCAGCAATACCGCAGATGCGGGCGGTGCTTTGGGTGGTTTGCTTGCGGCTGGCGGTGATTCGTCGCTGGGCCTGATTGAGGACACGATCGGATTTGGTGAGGACGGGATCGGTCTGGTCGGCTTGGACGGCGGCGGCGTTGGATTGGACGTACTCGGCGTGGGCCTCGATTTCTTGGGTGCCGATGAGTTGACCGAGTCCAGCGGTTTAGGAGCCCTGGGAACTTTGCCGCTCGGAGGCCTAGGAGCAGGACTGGGCGACACCGGCGGGATCGGCGGTGTGGGGGCGGCAGCCAGCATCGGCCAGGCAGCCTCGTTGCACGGGCTATCGGTACCGCAGGGTTGGGCCGGCGCCGGCTCGGCCGTCGATTCGGTGAGCCCGCCGAGCGCGGTTGCGTTGCCCAACAGCGGCTTAGGCGCGACACCGGCTGCGTCGACGACGGCAGGGGGTGCGCCCAAAGTGACGTTTCCAAGTCTGGTCGAACGCGAGGCCGACGGGATGCATCGAATCGGTTTGCGTAGCACCATGGTTCCGCCGCACCTGGTGGGCTAGCACCAAAAGGTGTGGCCCGCACACCGTTTGGTGTGCGGGCCACAAAGGGTTGGAGCGGGGTGCTGATCAATTAAGCCCAGCTGCCGCCTACGGCGTTGTCGGTGGAGTTCATGTTGTTCCCCGCCGTTTGCACCTTCTGCCCGTGCTGGTTTGCTTGTTCGTAGATGACCTGGAAGTTGCGGCCCAACTGGGTGATGAACTCCTGGCAGGCCACCGAACCGGCGCCGCCCCAGAAG
>NZ_JBATXN010000281.1:0-2716 GCF_049673265.1 Mycobacterium sp.
GCTGCTGCCGGTGTGGACGCGCCGTCGCAGCCACGCGGTGCTGGTCGCGGTCTGGCTAGCGGTCAACCCTGTCGTGTTTGGGCGACCCGCGCGATGCTTGGCGAGGAACTGTGGATCACCATCCGGCCCAGGGACTCCGCCGCCGCATTGAGCGCTGTGACCTCAGTGATCGCCGTTGCGGCAATCGTCGCCGCACGTCAACGTCGGGCTGTACTTGCAGCAGTTGCGACCGCAGCGCAGATGGCGTTGACCCTCGTGTACTGGCAACAAATGGTTCGCTACTTCGACCGCCACGGGTAACGTGAAACCATGCCCGACGAGCCAGACAGCGACCCTGGATACGACAATTCAGGTGTACCGACATTCGAATCGGTCCGCGAGAAGATCGAGACTCGATACGGGACCTCAATCGGCGCAGCCGAATTGGATGCCGAGACTCCCGAAGGCCGCAATGTGGAGGAGCAGTACGAAGATCGGCAACGGGCGGCGGCCGAACGGCTGGCCCAAATCCGTAAATCGATAAACGACGATACCCGCTGAGCGGTGCGAACTTTCAGTATCACCGAGCGACGGAACCGCTTGGTGTTCAGGCACTTTCCGCGTGCCCTCGGTTCGACGCCGATAACGGCGATCACCACCGCACTGGTCGGCCTGCACGCTACTGATCCCGCTACCCCGTACCTGTCGTTGTGGGCACGGTATCCCGGCTTCGTCACCGGCGACCTCGACGCTGAGCTCTACCGAAAGCGGTCCATGCTGCGGCATCTGGCCATGCGCCGAACCCTGTGGCTGATCAATGCCGAAGACCTGGCGATCGTTCAGCCGGCAGCCAGCGACCGAGTCGCCGCCAACGAACGCCGCCGGCTGATCGCCGACGCGCAAAAGGCGGGCGCCGCCGCGGACGGCGAGCGCTGGCTGGACCGCGCCTGCGCTGCCGTGCTGCAACACCTCGGCGAGCACGGCCCTGCAACTAGCACCGAGCTGCGCGCCGCGCTCCCCGAGTTGGCCGGCGTCTACGATCCAGCCCCCGGAAAGCCTTGGGGCGGTATGGTTCCGCTCGCCCCGCGTGTGTTGACGGTGCTCTCTTCGCGCGGCGATATCGTGCGCGGACCCAACGACGGAAGCTGGACCACGTCACGATCGCGTTGGGCCACTATCGTCAGTTGGCTGCACGAGAATGCCGAACCGGTGCCCGCAGATGCGGCTTGGGCCGCGCTCACCCGCCGGTGGTTGCGGACGTTCGGGCCAGCCACTGTCGAAGACATCAAGTGGTGGTTCGGCACCACCGTGACCGCGGTGCGCAAGGCGCTGGCCGACATTGACGCGGTCGCCGTCGACCTGCACGGCAACCCCGGCCACGTATTGCCTGACGACTTGGAGCCCGAACCGGACGTGCCACAACAGTGCGCGTTGCTACCGGGACTCGACGCGACCACCATGGGCTGGTATCAACGCGACTGGTATGTCGGCGAACACCGCGACCAGGTTTTCGACAGCAACGGCAATGCCGGCCCGACCGCCTGGTGGAACGGCCGTGTGGTGGGCGGCTGGTATCAGGATGCCGACGCTCAGGTACAGCTGCAGCTGCTGGAGGATCCCGGTCGTGATGCGCGGCGTGCGCTGCAGCGACGGGCCGAGGAGCTCACCGCGTGGCTCGACGGGGTGCGGATCAGTCCACGGTTTCCGTCGAAGCTTTCCAAGGCCGGTGCCAGCTCGGCGAGCTAATGCACGAAACCTGCCTAGGCGCTGACCTTCCGCCGCCGGTTTGACCGCCGCGGTGTACTGGCCGATGCCCCAGTGCCGCTGAGGGTTTCGGCGAGGAACTTCCCGGTATAGCTTTCCGGCACCGCAGCAATGTCCTCCGGCGCGCCCTCGGCGACGATGGTCCCACCTTCGGCGCCGCCCTCCGGCCCCATGTCGATGATCCAGTCGGACGTCTTGATGACGTCCAGGTTGTGCTCGATGACGATCACCGTATTGCCTTTGTCGACAAGGCCATTGATGACGCCCAGCAACTTGCGGATGTCATCGAAATGCAAACCGGTAGTGGGCTCGTCGAGGATGTACACCGTGCGCCCAGTGGAGCGCTTCTGCAACTCCGACGCCAGCTTGACGCGCTGGGCCTCACCGCCGGACAGCGTGGGCGCGGGCTGACCGAGCCGCACATAGCCCAGGCCGACATCGACCAGCGTCTGGAGATACCGGTGGATGCCGGTGATCGGCTGGAAGAACTCCGCGGCCTCCTCAATCGACATATCCAGGACCTCGGCGATGGTCTTGCCCTTGTAATGCACCTCGAGGGTTTCCCGGTTGTAGCGGGCGCCCTGACACACCTCGCACGGCACGTACACGTCGGGCAGGAAGTTCATCTCGATCTTGATGGTGCCGTCGCCGGTGCACGCCTCGCAGCGCCCGCCCTTGACGTTGAACGAGAACCTGCCCGGTTGATAACCGCGGACCTTGGCCTCGGTGGTTGCGGCGAAAAGGGTGCGGATCTTGTCGAAGACCCCGGTGTAGGTAGCCGGATTGGATCGCGGTGTGCGACCAATCGGTGATTGGTCGACGCGCACCAGCTTGTCCACGTGGGCCAGGCCGGTGACGCGGACATGCCGGCCCGGGACCTGCCGAGCGCCATTGAGCCGGTTGGCCAGCACCGCGGCAAGGATGTCGTTGACCAGCGTCGACTTGCCGGAGCCCGATACGCCGGTGACGGACG
>NZ_JBATXN010000282.1:0-4915 GCF_049673265.1 Mycobacterium sp.
GTCACCTACAACCACATGGTCGAAGGCATGCTGGCGCTGACCGGTTACTTCGGCTGGCACAAGATCTGCGTAGAGCGCGGCATCCTTCCCGGCATGCAGGAATTGGTCCGGCGCATCGGCGACGACGAACGGCGCCACATGGCGTGGGGCACATTCACCTGCCGCCGCCACGTCGCCGCCGACGACGCCAATTGGGACGTCTTCGAAACGAGAATGAACGAACTCATGCCGCTCGGGTTGCGCCTCATCGAAGAGGGTTTCGCCCTGTACGACCCGATGCCGTTCGACCTTTCGGTGGACGAGTTCATGCAGTATGCCGCCGACAAGGGGATGCGCCGGTTCGGCACGATTGCCAGCGCCCGCGGGCGACCGCTCGGCGAGATCGATCTCGACTACTCGCCGCTGCAGCTGGAGGACACGTTCGCCGACGAGGACGAGAAGGCGCTGGCTGCGGTTTGATGCTGAGATCGACGTTTTGCAGGTCGCCACTCGCACTTTCGCTGCGAAACGTCAATCTCGACGCTGGGCAAGCCGCCGAGTTACCCGACCCAAACGGTTTTGGCGTTGCAGAACGCGCGGATTCCCAGACCCGCAAGCTCGCGACCGTAGCCGGATCGTTTTACGCCGCCGAAGCCTAATTCGGGGTAGGACACCGTCATTCCGTTGATGAAGACCTGCCCGGCCTCGATGTCGTCGATGAAGCGCTGCTGCTCGGCCTCGTCGCTGGTCCAGGCGTTGGACCCCAACCCGAAAGTGGTCGCGTTGGCGATCTCGATGGCTTCGTCGATGCCCGAGGCCCGATACATCGAGGCGACCGGCCCGAAGACCTCTTCGGTGTACAGCGCCATGTCCTTGGTGATGTCGGTGACCACCGTCGGCGGATAAAACCAGCCCGGCCTGTCGGGAGTCTTACCGCCGAGCCGGACCTTGGCACCCGCCGCGGCGGCGTCATCGACCTGCTTGGCGATCTCGTCGCGGCCCGACTCGGTGGCCAGCGGACCCACGTCGGTGTCCGGGTCGGTGGGGTCGCCGACCTTCAGCGCCTCCATCCGCTGGACGAACTTGTCCACAAACGCATCGTAGATGTCGGTGTGCACGATGAACCGCTTGGCGGCGATGCAGGATTGGCCGTTGTTCTGTACGCGGGCGGTGACGGCGGTCTTGACTGCTTCGTCCAGGTCCGCGGACGGCATCACGATGAACGGGTCGCTGCCGCCGAGTTCCATCACGGTGGGCTTGATCTCGTCACCGCAGATGGCGGCGACGGACTGGCCGGCCGGTTCGCTGCCGGTCAGGGTGGCCGCCGCAACCCGCGGATCACGCAGGATGCGCTCGACTGCGCTGGACGAAACCAGCAACGTCTGGAAGCAGCCCTCCGGGAAGCCGCCGCGCCTGATGACATCGGAGAGATACAGCGCCGACTGCGGCACGTTGGAGGCGTGCTTGAGGATGCCGACGTTGCCGGCCATCAGGGCAGGCGCGGCAAATCGGACGGCCTGCCACAGCGGAAAGTTCCACGGCATCACGGCCAGCACCAGCCCGAGCGGCTGGTAGCGGGTGTAAGCCCGCTTCGCACCGACCTTCGACGCCTCCGCCGGCTCGTCGGCCAGCAACTTCTCGGCGTTCTCGGCGTAATAACGGAAACCCTTGGCGCACTTGACTGCTTCGGCTTTGGCCGATTTCAGCGTTTTGCCCATCTCCAGGGTCATCATGGCTGCGGTCTGGTCGGCCTCCGCCTCCAGCAGCTCGGCGGTGGCATTTGCCCACTCGGCGCGCTGAGCGAAAGTGGTGGAGTGCCGGTAGTCGAGGAACCGGTCGTGGGCACGGGCGATCGCCGCCTCGATTTCGTCGTCTGTTGCCGGGGTGAAGGTCTTGACCGTCTCGCCGGTGGCCGGGTTGATCGTGGCGATAGACACGCTGACATCCTTCGCGTAGATGGTAGAAGCCGTTCGGTACCCAGCGTGCCACTTCCACGCCCGCCGCAGGGCTCGAGCCCGTCATAGCGGCCCACACGATTACATTGACAGCACCTGAGGAGGCAGCATGAGCGACGACGACTTCAACCGACGCAACATCGAGGAGTTTCGCGCCAACCATGGCAGGATCGGCGGACAGTTCGACGGCGCCCCCGTCCTGTTGCTGCACACCACCGGCGCGCGCAGCGGCGAGGAACGGGTGAATCCGATGATGTATCTGCCCGACGGCGACCGCTATCTGGTGTTCGCCTCCGCGGCGGGAGCCGACCGCAACCCCGCTTGGTATTGGAACCTGGCTGCCAAACCCTATGCCAGCATCGAGGTCGGTGACGAGCACCTCGACGTGCACGCCGTCGAACTCAAGGGCGCCGAACGCGACGAGAAATACGCCGAACAAGCCAAGCGGTACCCCGGATTCGCGGAGTATGAACGCAAGACGAGCCGCACGATCCCCGTCCTTGCGCTGCATCCGGTGGGACAACACGGCGACTGACGCCGTGTGATGAGCCGCGAAGAAGTGGCCGCATCGCCGTCGCCGCTACTGTGGCGAGCAGGAGGTGCTAAATGAGCACAGCGGCCGAGCTGATGGTGAAATGCCTGGAAAACGAAGGCCTCGCCGTCGTCTTTGGGCTGCCGGGCGAGGAGAACATCCGCTTTGTGCAGGCGTTGGCCGCGTCTGACATTCGCTATGTGCTTACTCGTCACGAGCAGGCGGCGTCGTTCATGGCCGAGATGTACGGGCGGGTCACCGGCCGGGCGGCTGTGGTGTCTTCCACTCTGGGCCCGGGCGCGATCAACATGCAGCTCGGCGTCGCCGACGCCACGACCAACAGCACGCCGCTGGTCGCGATCTCCGCACAGGTCGGCCAGGATCGGCAGTTCAAGGAGTCGCACCAGTACGTCGACCTGGTGTCGATGTTCACCCCGATCACCCGCTGGGCGGCCGGCATCCCGACCGTGCAGGCCATACCGGAGATGATCCGCAAGGCGTTCAAAGTCGCAGAGACCGAACGCCCGGCCGCGGTCTACCTCGCCGTACCGGAACACATCGATGCCGATGACGCCGACTACGACCTGACGCCGTTGCCGCGCAACGTCGTCCGCGCCGACGCGCCCGCCTTCCGGCAGGTGGCCCGCGCGGTCGACATTCTGCGCGAGGCCAAGCGGCCGGTGGTGCTGGCCGGGCACGGTGCGGCGCGTGCCGATGCGACCGCGGCCTTGGTGCGGTTCTCCGAGGAATTCGGCATCCCGGTGGCCAACACGTTCCACGGCAAGGGCGTCATGCCCGACGACCACCCCAACAGCATCGGCACCCTCGGGTTCATGCGACACGACTACGTCAACTTCGGGTTCGACAACGCCGACGTCGTCATCGCGGTCGGCTACGAGCTGCAGGAATTCGATCCAGTCCGAATCAACCCCAAGGCCGACAAGAAGATCATCCACCTCCATCGTTTTCCGGCCGAGGTTGACGCGCACTATTCCGTCAACGTAGGGATCATTGGCGACATCAGCGCCTCACTCGACGCACTGACCGAGGCGCTCGGCGAGCACACCTTCGACGCTGATCCGGAGATACCCGGCTCGGGCATGCTTGACGAGGAATTCGCTCGTGGACAACAAGATTCGCGATATCCGCTGGCGCCTGCGCGGGTAGTCGCCGATACCCGGGCCGCACTGGACCGCAGCGACATCGTTCTGGTTGACACCGGGGCCACCAAGATGTGGATGGCCCGGCTCTATCCGACGTTTGAGTGCAACACGTGCTTGATCTCAAATGGCTTGTCCACGATGAGTTTTGCGTTACCTGGAGCCCTTGGGGTCAAATTGGCCAAGCCGGAGTCCAAGGTGCTGGCCGTGGCCGGTGACGGCGCATTTTTGATGAACTCTCAAGAGATCGAAACCGCGGTTCGGGAGCGGATACCGCTCGTTGTATTGATCTGGGAAGACGGCGGCTACGGCCTGATCGAATGGAAGATGGATCTCGAGCTCGGTGAGCACCACTACGTACGGTTCAACAATCCCGACATCGTGACCTACGCAGAAAGCTTCGGCGCCAAGGGATATCGAATCACCCACGCCGATGAATTGTTACCCACATTGAAGGCTGCGCTCGACGACGACGGCGTCTCGCTGATCTGCTGTCCGGTCGATTACTCCGAAAATCTGCGGCTGACCGACCGGCTCGGCGAGCTCGACGAGACGCTCTAGCGGTCATGGCAGCACCGCGGCGCCGAACCACTCGCACAGGATCAGGGCGACTTCGATGTCGAGACGGTCATCGCTGATCGGGCGGCCGCGACGTTCGACAGCACGCTGTACGCGGTATTTCACCGAGTTGACGTGCAGGTGCAGCTCTTCGGCCGCCGCCTTGTTGCTTGAGCCGGTGCGCAAGAACACCCGTAACGTTTCACGGAGGCGTTCGTCGCTCTCCGTGCGAGACGCGAGCGGTCCGAGCACCTCGTTGACCCAGGTCGAAGCGGCTTGCAAATTGTTCCCGACCAGCGCCGCCACCGCGAGGCCGGGATCGTCGGCGGCGATGAACCGGGGAATGTCCGCCGCGGATGCAATCGCCACGCTGCGGGCGTCCTGCGCCTGCTGATGTGAGCGGCGAAAACCGTGAATTCCCGGCAGCGGCTTTCCAGCGGCAATCCATGGCGCATCGGACGAGGTCTCGGCAACGGCGCGAATCCGCCCTAATGCGCCCGGTGCGGCGCTGGACGGCAACGGAATCCATGCCCATCCGGTCACGTGGTCAATGGAGATGAACAACGGATTCTCGTGAGCACCAATGGATTCAGCGATCTTGTGGACAAAGCGCTCCATGGGTGTCAATTCGTCGCCGCTGTCGGACTCTGGGCACCAGACGACCAGTGCGACGTGGAATCGTCTGAGCGGGTAGCGGATTGCGGCGATCATCGCATCGACATCGACATCGG